>CBIMJO010001235.1:0-3736 GCA_966244135.1 uncultured Actinocrispum sp.
TTTCCCGCGACGGCGCGTCGCGAGGGCAAGTGGTGGGTCGTGGAGGTGCGCGGCGTCGGTGCCACGCAGGGGAGGACTACCACTGAAGCCGAACGGATGGCCAGGGATCTGGTCGCCGTCATGATGGACATCGAACTCGACGAGGTCGCGGTCGAGATCGAGTTCGAGCTTCCTGGTGAGCTGGGCGATGAGATCAAGAAGGCCCGGGAGGAGACCCGGGCGGCCGAGCAGGCGCAGCGCAGCGCCGCGGAGAAGATCCGCCAGGCGGTGGCGCACATCCTCGGCGCGGGGATGTCCAAACAGGACGCGGCGCGGATCCTCGGCGTCTCGCCGCAACGGATCAGCCAGCTTGTGAAGCCCGGCCCGTGAGTGGTGGGTCGCCCGACGCGATCCACCACTCACGGTGGTGGCTCAGAGGAGGTGCCAGGCCTCGGTGAGGACCTTGCGGAGGATCTGCTCGATCTCGTCGAACTGCTCCTGGCCGCAGATGAGCGGCGGGGAGAACTGGATGACGGGTTCGGCGCGGTCGTCGGCGCGGCAGTAGAGGCCGGCGTCGAACAGGGCCGTGGAGAGGAAGCCGCGCAGCACGCGTTCGGACTCCTCGGGGCTGAAGGTCTCGCGGGTTTCCTTGTCCTTCACCAGTTCGATGCCGTAGAAGAAGCCCGCGCCCCGGACGTTGCCGACGATCGGGAGGTCGTACAGCTTGTCCAGTGTGGACTTGAAGGCGTCCTCATTGGACAGCACGTGGTCGTACAGCCCTTCGCGCTCCATCAGGTCGAGGTTGGCGAGGGCCACGGCGCAGGACACCGGGTGGCCGCCGTAGGTCGAGCCGTGCAGGAACGTGGTGGTGCCCTTGAGGAACGGTTCCATCAGGCGGTC
Source organism: uncultured Actinocrispum sp. (assembly GCA_966244135.1). Classification (GTDB taxonomy): domain Bacteria; phylum Actinomycetota; class Actinomycetes; order Mycobacteriales; family Pseudonocardiaceae; genus Kibdelosporangium. Next base: position 880 of record CBIMJO010001235.1, read on the forward strand.
GCTCACCAGCACGCCACCCAGCGGCGCGTAGCCGGAGGTGAGGCCCTTCGCGACCGTGAGGATGTCCGGCTGGTAGCCGTAACGCTTGGCGCCGTAGTCGTGGCCGAGGCGGCCGAAGGCGCAGATGACCTCGTCGGACACCAGCAGGACGTCGTACTCGTCGCAGATCTCGCGCACCCGCTCGAAGTACCCGGGTGGCGGAACGAAGCACCCGCCGGTGTTCTGCACAGGCTCCAGGAACACCGCCGCGACGGTGTCCGGGCCCTCCATCTCGATCGCCGCGGCGATCTGGTCCGCGGCCCACCGGCCGTACGCCTCGTAGTCCGAGCGGAAGATCTCGGGCGCGCGGTAGAAGTTGGTGTTGGGCACCTTGATGGCGCTGGGCACCAACGGTTCGAAGTCCTGCTTGGCCGCGGGGATGCCGGTGATCGACAACGCGCCCTGCGAAGTGCCGTGGTAGGCCAGGGAACGGCTGATCACCTTGTGCTTGGTGGGTTTCCCGGTCAGCTTGAAGTACTGCTTGGCCAGTTTCCACGCCGTCTCAACGGATTCGCCACCACTCACGGTGAAGAACACGCGATTGAGGTCGCCGGGCGCGGCCGCGGTCATCCGTTCGGCCAGTTCGATCGCCCGTGGATGCGCGTACCCCCACAACGGGAAGTAGGCCAGCTCCGCGGTCTGGCGCGCCGCGGCCTCGGCCAGCTCCGTCCGTCCGTGTCCAACTTGGACAGCGAACAGGCCGGCGAGGCCGTCGAGGTAACGCTTGCCCTCCGCGTCGAACACGTAGGCGCCCTCACCACGCACGATCACGGGCGGCGGCGACTGCGCGAAGCCGGAGTGACGGGTGAAGTGCATCCACAGGTGCTCACCCGCCGAGCGGGACAGGTCTTCTGGCGAAGGTGAGGGCGTCATACCTCGTTTATCGCACACCGGAACATCAAACGCAAGCGAATCCGTTGTCGAGCGACACCCGGACGACGAATTCCGTAGGTCAGCGTGTGCCCCACTGATACGACTGCTTGCGCAGCTTGAGGTAGACGAGGGTTTCCGCGTACCGCACCCCGGGGATGGTGCGGACCCGCGCCGAGATCAAGGACAACAGGCTCGCGTCGTCCTCGCAGATCGCCTCGCACAGGATGTCGAACCGGCCGGCGCACACCACGACGTAGTCGATCTCGTCGATCTCGGCCAGCGCGTCGGCCACCGGTTCCAGCGGCCCGTCCACGTTGATCGCGATCATCGCCTGGCGGAACAGGCCGACCTGCATCGGATCGGTCACCGCCACGATCTGGATCACGCCCGCGTCGGACAGCCGCTGCACCCTTTGGCGGACAGCCGCTTCCGACAGGCCGACGGCCTTGCCGATGGCCGAGTACGGCCGTCTGCCGTCCTGCTGCAGCTGCTCGATGATCTGCTTGGCGATGTCGTCCAGCAGTGGGGCCGCGGGCTGAGCCGGGTTGGTCCTGGTCACGGTGGGCATTATCGCCGCACGTCACAAGGCCGTCACGCGACCCGCAAGACCGTCAGATCCGGATCAATGGGCCTCGTAAACAACGGATTTCGTCGTCAACAAGCCGTTGACATTGCGAGATCCGCGATGTTTAGTGCGTCACACAACACCCGAGGAGGCGCGCATGACCGACACCGTTTCCACTACAGCGCCTCCCACGGAGCACGAGGGCAGGCCGCGGCCACTCGTCCGCTCGATCGGCGTGCTCGGCGGCACCCTGCTCACGCTGAGCTGCCTGACCCCGGCGTCCTCGCTGTTCGTCGTAGTCCCGCCGTTGTTGGGGGAGACCGGCACCGGCACCGTGCTGACCATCGTGCTCGCCGCGATCCTGTGTATCGGCGTGGCGCTTTGCTACTCCGAACTGGGCACGCTAGTGCCGAGCGCGGGCGGCGAGTACGCCATGCTCGGCATCCTCGCCGGGCGGTTCGCCGGCTGGATGATGTTCGTGCTGTCGTTCATCATCGTCATGATCATCCCGCCGATCATCGCGCTAGGCACGGCCGAGTACATCTCTTCGGTGGCGGACATCAGTCCGCCGGTCGCCGGCGCGGCCGTGATGATCCTGTCCACCCTGATGGGCCTGCTCAACCTGCGCGCCAACGCCTGGATCACCGGCATCTTCCTGTGCCTGGAGATCGTCGCCATCGCGGTGGTGTCGTTCCTCGGCTTCAGCCACGTCTCGCGCCCCGCGAGCGTCCTGGTCAACCCGACGCTCACCGACTCCGGCGACGCGCTGAGCGCGATCACGATCGTCGCCGGGCTCGCGGTCGCGCTGTTCGTGCTGCAGGGCTTCACCACCGCGGTCTACCTGTCCGAGGAGATGCGCGACCCTCGGCGGACAGTTGTCCGGACCGTGCTGTGGACGCTGGGCATCGGCGCCGCCGTGATCATCATCCCGGTCATCGCGATCACCCTCGGCGCCCCCGACATCGCCACGCTGACCAGCGGCGACGTGGCCGGCATGGTCACCACGTGGAGCAACACCGGCGTCGGCACGTTCGTCAGCCTGAGCATCGCGCTGGCGATCATCAACGCGGTGATCGTGATGGTCATCCAGAACTCGCGAGTGTTGTACGCCTCCGCCCGCGACCGCGCCTGGCCCGCCGTGGCGAACAAGGCCTTCGGCACGGTCAGTCACCGGTTCGGCTCGCCGTGGGTGTCCACACTGGTCGTGGGCCTCGGCGGGGCCGCGCTCTGCTTCGCCCCCGTGGACACGCTCAACGGCGTGACCAGTGTTGTCGTCACCGCGATGTACCTCGGCGTCGCGGTCGCGAGCCTCGCCGCGCGGCGTGGTGCGTTCAAGGGCGCGCTGGCCTGGCGGATGAAGGGCTGGCCGGTGCTCCCGGT
>CBIMJO010001236.1:0-3726 GCA_966244135.1 uncultured Actinocrispum sp.
CTGCTGATCAACGGCAGCTCCGGCATCGCGGTCGGGATGGCGACCAACATCCCGCCGCACAACCTGCGCGAGGTCGCCGACGGCGTGGTGTGGGCGCTGGAGAACTGGGAAGCGTCGGAAGACGAGACCCTGGCCGCGCTGATGATGCGGATCAAGGGCCCGGACTTCCCGACCCACGGCCTGATCCTGGGCACGGCCGGCATCGAGGACGCCTACCGGACCGGCCGCGGCTCGATCCGGATGCGCTCGGTGGTCGAGGTGGAGGAGGACGCCAAGGGGCGCACCATCCTCGTGGTCACCGAGCTGCCGTACCAGGTGAACCCGGACAACCTCATCGAGAACATGGCCGCGCTGGTGCGCGACGGCAAGATCGCCGGGATCTCGGAGATCGCCGACGAGTCCAACAAGCGGTCGGGCATGCGGATCGTGATCACGCTGCGGCGGGACGCGGTCGCCAAGGTCGTGCTGAACAACCTGTACAAGCACACCCAGCTGCAGCACAACTTCGGCGTGAACATGCTGGCCCTGGTCGACGGCGTGCCCCGCACGCTGCGGCTGGACCAGATCGTCCGCCACTACGTGAAGCACCAGGTCGAGGTCATCATCCGGCGGACCCGGTTCCGGCTGCGCAAGGCCGAGGAGCGGGCGCACATCCTGCGCGGGTACGTCAAGGCGCTGGACATGCTCGACGAGGTGATCGCCCTGATCCGGCGGTCGACCTCCACCGAGGAGGCCCGCAACGGCCTGATCGAGCTGCTGGACGTCGACGAGATCCAGGCGACCGCGATCCTGGACCTGCAGCTGCGCCGGCTGTCCGCGATGGAACGCCAGAAGATCATCGACGAGCTGGCCGAGATCGAGCGCTACATCGCCGACCTGCAGGACATCCTGGAGAAGCCGGAGCGGCAGCGCGGGATCGTGCGCGACGAGCTGATGGAGATCGTCGAGAAGTACGGCGACGACCGGCGCACCAAGATCATCCCGTTCGACGGCGACGTCTCGGTCGAGGACCTGATCGCGGTCGAGGACGTGGTGGTCACGATCACCCGGACGGGCTACGCGAAGCGCACCAAGACCGACCTGTACCGGGCGCAGAAGCGCGGCGGCAAGGGCGTGCAGGGCGCGGGCCTCAAGCAGGACGACATCGTGGCGCACTTCTTCGTGTGCTCCACGCACGACTGGATCCTGTTCTTCACCAACAAGGGCCGGGTCTACCGGGCGAAGGCGTACGAGCTGCCCGAGGCGAGCCGCAACGCGCGCGGCCAGCACGTGGCCAACCTGCTCGCGTTCCAGCCCGAGGAGACCATCGCCCAGGTCATCCAGATCAAGGACTACGAGGTCGCGCCCTACCTGGTGCTCGCCACCAAGGAAGGCCTGGTCAAGAAGAGCAAGCTGGCCGACTTCGACTCCAACCGGTCCGGCGGCCTGATCGGCATCAACCTGCGCGAGGGCGACGAGCTGGTCGGCGCGGTGCTCTGCTCGGCCGAGGACGACCTGCTGCTGGTGTCCGCCGGCGGCCAGTCCATCCGGTTCCACGCCTCCGACGAGGCGCTGCGGCCGATGGGCCGGGCCACCTCCGGTGTGCTGGGCATGCGGTTCAACAACGGTGACGAACTGCTCACTCTCGGTGTTGTGAGAGAAGGCACATTCGTCCTGGTGGCGACCGACGGCGGGTACGGCAAGCGCACGCCGATCGAGGACTACTCGGTGCAGGGCCGCGGCGGCAAGGGTGTGCTGACCATCCAGCACGACAGCAAGCGTGGCAGGCTGGTGGGAGCACTCATCGTCGAAGAGGACGACGAGGTGTACGCCATCACCTCGGCCGGCGGTGTGATCAGGACGTCGGCCGGGCAGGTCCGCAAGACGGGCCGGCAGACCAAGGGCGTCCGGCTGATGAACATCGGCGAGGACACCACCCTGGTCGCCATCGCCCGCAGCGCGGAGGAGACCTCGAACGGCGAGGACGTGGCCGTTGCCGGGGACGACACGGACACAACAGACACGGACACGGTTGTTGTCGCCGAAGAAGTGCCGGAGTCGGGTGAGGAGACAACCCCGGGCCCATCCGGCGCGTCAACCGAGTAGCCCGCAAACTAAGTGTCGGGACCACACCGACGAGGAGACGAGGATCATCTCGTGACAGCCCCCGAGACCCCGGAAGGTCGGGGAACGGACCAGAAGACCCAGGAGGTCGAGCAGGCCTCCACGGTCCAGACGGCGAACCGTTCAGAACCAGCCGAGCAGCCGCAACCGCAGGCCAACGGTAACGGGCAGGGCGCGTCAGGCGAGAAGACCGTCAAGTTCATCGCCGGGACCGACGGCAACCCGCCGGTGGTCGTGGACGAGGAGGATGGCGCCGGCGCGCCGCCACCATGGCAGCGCGTCACCAGCGACGCCCGGTTCGCCGAGGATGCCGCTTCGGCGGACGCCACGGCGGCAGTCTCGGCCGCGGAGCCGGAGATCGAGCCGATCATCCCGGTCGCCGAGGACTCCACCCGGCCCAAGCTGGTCGACGAGGTGACGGTCTCCGTGCCGCGCCCCGTCGTGACCGGCACCGCCGCACCTCGTGCCCTGGGCGAATACCCGCCGGTCGGGCTGCACCAGACCGGCCCGCAGCCGGCCATCGGCGCACCCGCCCGGACCACGGTGAACCTGGGCGGACCGGCCTCTCCCATCCCCGGCGTCGGGGGTGCGCGGGCCGGACAGGCGCCGCCGAGCGCACTGCGGCGGCCCGGACGAGGCCCGCGCCGGGCGAACCTGCAGATCAAGCGGTTCGACCCGTGGTCGGTGCTGAAGCTCTCCCTGGTGCTCGGGGTCGCGCTGTTCTTCGTCTGGCTGGTCGCCGTCGGCGTGCTGTACGCCGTGCTGGACGGCATGGGCGTGTGGGACAAGGTCAACGGCACGGCGAACGAGCTGTTCCAGTCCTCGTCCGGCGGCACCGGTGAGCCCCTGATCAGCGCCGGTCGCGTGTTCGGCATCGCGGCCATCATCGGCGCGGTCAACATCGTCCTGTTCAGCGCCCTGGCCACGGTCGGAGCGTTCGTCTACAACGTGTCCGCCGACCTCGCCGGCGGCCTCGAAGTGACGCTGGCAGAACGAGAGTAGGCGTTAGGGGATACCCGTTTTGGGGACGCGGAGAGGGTGCGGTAATCTTCTCCTCGTTCCACCAAGGGCCCATAGCTCAGGCGGTTAGAGCGCTTCGCTGATAACGAAGAGGTCGGAGGTTCAAGTCCTCCTGGGCCCACGATCGATGTGGTGGACGTGTGTCTGCCGGACGAGGCAGACCGTCCATCGATCGTCATAATTTTGGGGGCCCAGCCCCCCATACCCCCCAGGAAAAGACCAAGGCGCGTAGCGCCGTTCCGTGCTTGGTGGCTGCTTGGTCTCGAAGTCGGTAGGGTAGGGGCGACTGGGGACTTAGAGCATGTGCCTGAAGGAGGCCTGACGTGAAGAAGCTTCTCGGACTCGCTGCTGTTGCCGGCGCCATCTTCCTGGTGGTTCGGCGTAGCCGTTCCGCGAAGGCTGAGGCCGACCTCTGGCGTGAGGCCACGGCCCCCGCCGGCAACAACGGCGCCAAGAAGTAACACCCGCACATCCGGCAGTGACCCACCACCCCGGTGGTGGGTCACCGGTCCGGCACCTGGGCCGAGTCCCAGACGGGGACGTAGCTCAATTGGCAGAGCACTGCCTTTGCCAGGCAGGGGTTAGGGGGTCGCTTCCCCTCGT
>CBIMJO010001237.1:0-3724 GCA_966244135.1 uncultured Actinocrispum sp.
GTTGGCGATCATCAGGTGGGTTTGGGAGTCGTCGGCGGGTTGTGGGGGGTGGGGGGCTGCGGTTGTGCCGTAGTCGAGTTTTCGGAGGGCGGAGGCCAGGGCTAGGGGGTCGCCGGTCAGTTCCGCTCCGGAGGCGTCGGCCTGGTATTCACGGGAACGGCTGACGGCCATGCGCACCAGGCCCGCGGCTACTGGGCCCACGATTGACAGGAACAGGATCGCGAGGGGGTTGGGGCGGTCGTCGTCGTCTCCGAAGCCGAAGAACATCGCGAAGGTGGCCAGGATGCTGATGACGCTCGCCAGGGCTCCCGCTACTGAGGAGATGAGGATGTCGCGGTTGTAGACGTGCGCCAGTTCGTGGCCCAGGACGGCTCGCAGTTCGCGCTCGTTCAGCAGTTCCAGGATGCCTGTGGTGCAACACACGGCCGCGTTTCTGGGGTTGCGGCCGGTGGCGAAGGCGTTCGGGGCTTGGGTCGGCGAGATGTAGAGGCGGGGCATGGGCTGGCGGGCCGTGTTGGACAGCTCACGGACGATCTTGTACATCGTCGGCTGTTCCCACTGGGACACCGGGCGAGCTCTCATCGCGCGCAGGGCGATCTTGTCCGAGTTGATGTACGCGTAGAGGTTCATGCCGATCGCCACCAGGACCGCGATCACCAGGCCGGTGGTGTTGAACAGTGACCCGATCAGCAGGATGACCGCGCTCATGCCACCCAGCAAGAGCGCTGTCTTCAGCCCGTTGTAGTGCTTGTGCACGGCCGGTCCCTCCCTTCCGATGTCCCTGACGGACAACGCTCCCGCGTGGTGGGAAGTTCCTGTTAGGACCCCGCGTGACCCAGCCGCCAGTAGCTCGCGGGGCGCACCCGAGCACGGTCGATCCCGCAGGAGACCAGGTGCTCCCGGACCGACTGCATCGCCGTACGCTCCCCGGCCGCCCACACCGCGGGCTGACCGGCAGGCAAAGACGCCGCCGACAACGCCTTCACCAACGGCTCGGCAGACCCAGCGGGCACGCCGTCGCGGTGCACCCAGGTGACCCCGGGCAGGTCCTGCTCCTCAGCAGCGTCCTCGACCTCGATGAACGCCTGCACAACGGCACCGGGCAAGGCGCGGATGATGGCGTCAATAGCCGGCAACGCGGTCTCGTCGCCGATCAACAGGTGCCATGGCGCCGACGGGTCCGGGGTGTACGCGGGCGACGGGCCGACGAAGATCACCTCGTCGCCGGGGACGGCCCGGGACGCCCATGCGGAGGCGGGCCCGTGGTCACCGTGCAGCACGAAGTCGAAGTCGATCTCGTTGGCCGCCGGGTCATGTCGCCGGATCGTGTAGCTGCGCATGTACGGCCGGTTGCGGGACATCGCCGTACGCGCCGACTCCAGGGTCAGCGGGTCCGGCAGGCCCTCGGTGGTCTCGTACAGGTACAGCAGCACGTTCTCGTCGGTGCCCGCGCCGGCGAAGTCCGCCAGCTCGGGCCCGCCGACCGTGATCCGCGCCATCCGGGGCGTCACCCGTTCGGTGCGCAGAACCCGGGTACGCCACAGTTTCGTGGCCTGCCGCCGGGCGCGGCGCCGCTCAGTGCTCATCCACACCAATGTATGGCAGCGCCTCAGCCGCGGATCTCCATGGTGCAGCACTTCGGGCCGCCGCCCGCTTTGCGCAGCTCGGAGATGTCCACGAACACCGGCTCGTAGCCGCGGGTGGCCAGCTCCGCGCCCAGCCGGGTGGCCTCCAGCGGCAGGATCACGTTGCGGCCGTCGGACACCCCGTTGAGCCCGAAGCACTCCGCGTCCTCAGCGGTCGCGATGACCGCGTCCGGGAACAGCCGCTGGAGCACGCGCAACGAACCGGTGGAGAACGCGCCCGGGTAGTACGCGATGTTGGGCTCGTCCTCGCTCAGCACGAACAACGCCGTGTCCAGGTGGTAGTAGCGCGGGTCGACCAGCTGCAGCGACACCACCGGCACGCCCAGGATCTCCTGCGCCTCGGCGTGCGCGCCCGGGTCGGTGCGGAACCCGGTACCCGCCAGCAGGAACCGGCCGGCCCAGGCGAAGTCGCCCTCGGCCTCGTTGACCCGGGTCGGCATGACGACGTCGTGGTAGCCGTTCTCGATGAACCAGCGGCGGTAGAAGTCGGCCTCGGCGGCCCGCTCCGGCGCGCGGAACTGGGCGCCGAGCACGCGGCCGTCGATCACCGTCCCGGAGTTGGCCGCGAAGACCATGTCCGGCAGCCCCGGCTGCGGCTCGATGGTGTCCACCTTGTGGCCCAGGTCGACGTAGGTGTCGTGCAGCGCGGTCCACTGCTGCATGGCCAGATCCCGGCTCACCGGCCGGGACGGGTCCATCCACGGGTTGATCGAGTACTCCACAGCGAAGTACTGCGGCGGACACATCAGATAACGCCTGGTCGTCGGCATGCGCGGCGCGACGACGGGCAGGACCACCGGGGCTGACGTCATGGATCGAAATGTAAATGCCGCATCGAGTACTGATCAAGCTCGTAGTATTGCGGTTGGACATGCAGAATGTTGCGTGTGGATGCCATAGATCAGCGAATCGTTTCGCAGCTCGTCGCCGACGCCCGCGCCAGCTACGCCGAGATCGGCAAAGTCGTCGGGCTGTCCGCCCCCGCGGTCAAGCGCCGCGTGGACCGGCTGCTGGACCGGGGGATCCTGCGCGGGTTCACCGCGGTGGTGGACCCGGAGGCGCTCGGCTGGGGGACGGAGGCGTTCGTCGAGGTGCGCTACCGGGGCAACGTGTCGCCCGGTCAGATCCGCGCCAGCCTGGAACCACTGCCCGAGGTGGTGGCCGCCTATACCGTCTCGGGGGCGGCCGACGCGATCGTCCATCTGCGGGCGGCCGACATCCATCACCTGGAGGACGCCCTGGAACGCCTGCGGGGCGTGGACATGATCGACCGGACCGTCTCCACCGTGGTGCTGTCCACGCTGCTGGAGCGCCCACCTGCGCCGGAACCCCAGAAGTAGGTGTTACCGGAGGTAACATATAATTGTGATATGTGACGTAAGCCGCTTCGCGGGTATTCACCAGACAGTGGTGCCTACCGTGGACGACAGGTAAGGCAGACCTTCTCTTCAGCTGGGCACAAGGTTGTCTTGAGCGACGAGGACTACGCTGGAAAGAGGGGAAGGCAACTTGAGTCCGGGTTGCAGCAGAGAGGGATCATGAGCACAGGCGTCGAGGGCGAAACCAACGGCCACGCGCTGCGGACAGCCAGGCACACCGAGGTCACCAAGCTGGACCGGGTCGTCATCCGGTTCGCCGGTGACTCAGGTGACGGCATGCAGCTGACGGGGGACCGGTTCACATCAGAGGCCGCGGCTTTCGGCAACGACCTCGCCACACTCCCCAACTTCCCGGCGGAGATCCGGGCACCACAGGGCACCCTGCCCGGCGTGTCCAGCTTCCAGCTGCACTTCGCCGACTACGACATCCTCACCCCGGGAGACCGCCCCGACGTGCTCGTGGCGATGAACCCGGCCGCGCTCAAGGCGAACATCGGCGACCTCCCACCAGGTGGGACGCTGATCGTCAACACCGACGAGTTCAACAAGCGCAACCTCACCAAGGTCGGCTACGACACCGACCCGCTGGAGGACGAGTCGCTGGCCTCCTACCAGCTGCACAAGGTCGCGATGGCCACCATCACGCGGGCCGCGCTGGACGAGACCGGGCTGTCCAAGAAGGACGCGGAACGCGCGAAG
>CBIMJO010001238.1:0-3718 GCA_966244135.1 uncultured Actinocrispum sp.
TCCACGAGGTTGGGCACGAGCCGTTCGAGCAGCAGCGCGTCACCGGAGGTGGGCGCGCTGCCGGCCTGCTCGTGGAGGGAGATCCCGGCTTTCGTTGCCTCCGGGGTGGTTTGGGCGACGACGTGGGTGACCAGGTCGGCCAGGTCCACCGGGAGTCGTTCGGTGATCTCGTGCTCCGATCTGGCCAGCAGCAACAGGCCGGTGATCAGCTGTTCGTGCCGGGAGTTGATCTGCAGCAGCTGCTCGCCGAGTTTCTTGACGTCCGCGGAGGCGGACTTGCGGTGCATGGCCAGTTCGACCAGTGAGCGTCCCAGCGTGAGCGGGGTGCGCAGTTCGTGGGAGGCGTTGGCCACGAAGCGACGCTGGCCGTCGAAGGACCGGTCGAGCCGTTCCACCATGGTGTTGAACGCATCGGCGAGGTCGGTGACCTCGTCGTGCGGGCCATGTGTGGTGATGCGTTCGCGCAGGCCTCGATCGGCGGCCGGCGCCGCGGCGATTCGTCTGGCGGTGTCGGTCACCCGGCGCAGCGGGACGAGCGCCCGGCCGGCGGCCAGCCAGCCGAATCCAGCCGCGAGGACGGCGACCACGCCCAGTGCGATCGCGCCCTGGGTGAGCAGTGAGGTGGTGGCGGCGTTGTGCAGCATTTCCCGCTGTTGCCTCATCCACCGCTCGGCGTCCGCTCCGGCGAGCAGTTCGCCGTCACCGGTGACCATGAACCCTTCCTTCATCACCGGCCCGCCGTCGGAGCCGTGTGCGATGAGCAACTGACTGGGGTTGGCCAGTTGCTGGTCGAACAGCGCATAGGTGGCGCCGAGCAGCGCGACTCCGGCGACTAGGAACAGGCCGCCGTAGATCAGGGTCAGCCTGGCCCGCAGGGTGATGCGACGCGGCAGCATCACGGGATCCGGTAGCCCACTGCGGTGACGGTCTCGATGACGGGTGGGTCGCCGAGTTTTCGCCGCAGTTTCAGGATGGTGAGCCGGACGGTCCCGGTGAACGGGTCGATGTGTTCGTCCCATGCCTTCTCCAGCAGGAACTCGGCGGAGACCGTGGCCCCATCGGCCCGCAGCAGTTCGGTGAGGACGGCGAACTCCTTTTTGGACAAGGGAATGTAGTGGCCGTCGCGGAACACCTGGTGGCGTGCGGGGTCGAGGGTGATCCCGGCCCGGCGCAGCACCGGCGGGGCGGCCGGGCGGGAGCGTCGCGCCAGGGCGTGGATGCGGGCGGCCAGTTCGGGGAAGGCGAAGGGTTTGCTGAGGTAGTCGTCCGCACCGAGGCCCAGCCCGGCGACCCGGTCGGTGACCTCCGCGGCGGCGGTGAGCATCAGCACGCGCGTGGGCGCCGAGGACTCGACCAGTTCGCGGCAGACGTCGTCGCCGTGGACAACGGGCAGATCCCGGTCAAGGACCACGACGTCGTAGTCGTTGACCGTCAGCCGGTCGACTGCGGCGCCACCGTCGTACGCGACGTCCACCGCGAAGGCCTCATCGCGCAGCCATTCCGCGATCGCGTCGGCAAGCATCGGCTCGTCCTCGACCACCAGAACCCGCATCCGGGCATGATCGCCGATCGGGGTGTTTCCTCCCTGTTAGCGATCACGCGAACACCCCGGAAACGCGCTGTCGCGTTGCATTGCCTGCCGTCGACCGACGACAGGAGGACACCATGACTCAGCCATCTCGGCGATCGGTGCTCGGCATGCTGGGGGCGGCACCCGCCGCCCTGCTCGCGGCTCCCGGCAGCGACCGGATACCTGAGGACCTGCGCCCCGGCGGGGCGTACGACCGGTTCGCCGCGAAACTGGCCGCCGAGGACAAGTTCTCCGGCGCCGTGCTGGTCAGCCACCGGGGAAAGCCGGTGCTGTCCAGGGCCTACGGCATGGCTGACAAGCAACTGTCCCTACCCAACCAGGTGGACACCATCTTCGCGCTCGCGTCGGCGTCCAAACCCTTCACCGCACTGGCGATCCTGCAACTGGCCCAGCAGGGCCACATCACCTTCTACGACACGCTCGGAACCTATCTGAACGGTTTCCCGGCCACGATCGCCGGCTCCGTGACCGTCCACCACCTGCTCACCCACACCTCCGGCATGGGCGACCTGCTCACCGACCAGGAGTTCCTGGCCAAGGCCGGCACGTGGACCAGTGCCGAAGAGGTCATGACCGAGCTGATGAACATCATCCGCAAGCAACCCCTGAAGTTCGCCCCCGGCACCGGGAACCTGTACAGCAACAACGGCTACGACACGCTCGGCGCGATCGTGGCGGCGGTCTCCGGGCAGTCCTTTTACGACTATGTCCGGACGCACATCTTCGCCCCGGCCGGAATGACCCGCACCGACTTCTACACCAGACCGCAGCGGCTGACCGACCGGCGCATCGCCCACCCCTACACGCTCGACGCGTCCGGACAACGGGTTGACGCGCTGCGCACCGGGGAAGGCGCGTCCCGCATGTTCATCGGCACCGGCGGTGGCAACGCGTTCTCCACGGCGCCCGACCTGGTCCGGTTCGCGTGCGCGCTACAGGACGGGAAACTGCTCAACCCCGCGTTCACCGAGCTGTACGTGAGCGCGAAGTTCCCCATGCGCCCACGGGGAGCCGCAGACCCCGCTGTGCGCAGCTTCATGGCCTACGGCGCCACCGCCCCCATCGTGAACAACCACCGGCTTCTCACGCACGGCGGCGGCGCCGCGGGCGAGTCGACGAACTGGACCATCTACCGCGACCTGGACTGGTGCGGGGTCATTCTCAGCAACTACGACCAGATCGACCTCACAGCCATGATCAACCAAGAACGGAACCCGATCGTCGGCCGGCCAGGACCGAATCTTGGACGCGACGCCATTAAATTTAGGTAGTCGTCGCCGTTCCCGAAGAGGTCAGTGCCGGGTCGAGGTAGGGCGCCACGTTGTGGAGGGCGCGGTTCACGTACTCGTCCTTCTCGCCGACGGGGGCGACGTAGTGCATCGCTTCCTTGGCCGCGTCGAGGCTGTGGAGGTGGGCGATGGTCCAGGTGGCCAGGTAGGTGGAGGCGAGGCAGCCGCCCGCGGTGGCGAGGGTGCCGCGGGCGTAGAAGGGCTGGTTGAGGACGGCGACCCCGGCGGCCATGACCCAGGGCTTGGTGATGAGGTCGGTGCACGCGGGGATGTCGTTGAGCAGGCCCAGTTTGGCGAGGATGAGGGTGCCGGAGCATTGTCCGGCAAGCAGTTGACGAGCGGGGTCGAGGCCGCGCAGCACGTTCATGATGGTGGGGTCCTCGACGACCTCGCGGGTGCGGGAACCGCTGCCGATGATGACGGCGTCGGCGGTGCAGGCCTCGTCGAGGTCGATCGCCGCGTCGATGGTGACGCCGTTCATCGACGTGACCCGAGGTGTGGGGCCGGCGATGGACACGCGCCAGCCGGGTTCCTTGACACGGTTGAGGATTCCCAGCGCGATGAGCGAGTCGAGTTCGTTGTACCCCTCGAAGGTCAGGATCGCGGTGTGCATGAGCGGACCGTAGGCCGGCCAATGCATGACGGTCCAAGAATTGTCATGCCTACAATCCGGGTGTGCGAGTACCGAGGTACAAGGGCGTGGTCGACGTTCTGGCCAAACAGATCCGCAGCGGACGGCTGCCCGCCGGGACGCGCCTGCCCACCCACCGCCGGCTCGCCGCCGACGAGGGCATCGCGGTGGTCACCGCCACCCGGGTGTACGCCGAACTGGAAGCGA
>CBIMJO010001239.1:0-3714 GCA_966244135.1 uncultured Actinocrispum sp.
AACGCGGGCTGCGGGTGCTCGACGGCGAACCGGACCCGGTCGAGGACCCGTGGGACCACACGGTGGACGCGATCCGGGCTCGGGCCGTGCTCGAGCAGTTCGGTGCCCATCACCGCGCGGCGCTGACCCTGCGGTATCTGGACGGCCTGCCGGTCGGCGAGGTCGCCGCTCACCTCGGCCGCACCGTGCACGCCACCGAGGCGCTGCTGGTCCGCGCCCGCAACGCGTTCCGGCGTTGCTACACCGGAGAGGAGGGCCTGACATGACCGATCCGCTGGACGCCCTCCGCATGCCGGTCGAGCCGGTCGACCCCGACCCGGCCTTCGCTGAGCGGCTGCGCGCCGAGTTGCGCCAGGCCGTGCTGGACCCCTTGGGAGGAACCATGACCGAGACCGCCCCAGCTGTCGAGGAGGACACCGCCTGGGGACCGACCCTGAGCCCCTACATCGTGGTTTCTGATGCCCGCCGCGCGCTGGCCTGGTACATGGACGTGTTCGGCGCGCACCAGCGCGGCGAACTGCACGTGAACGAGGACGGCACCATCGGACACGCCGAGATCGGCATCGGTGACGCGGTGCTGATGCTCGACGAGCCCTCCGACCTGTGGCCCGAGGTCCCGGTCGCGGCCCCTGCCGGGCCGCCGTCGAAGCACAGCCACACGCTGCACCTGCAGGTGTCCGATGTGGATGATGTGACTCGCAGAGCGGTGGCCCGCGGAGCGACCGTGGAACGCCCGCCGCGGGATCAGCCCTACGGCCGGAGCTCGGTGATCGTCGATCCGTTCGGGCACCGGTGGATGCTGCTCAAGCCACCCGGCAGGGCCACCCGGCACCGGCACGGCGACGTGTCCTACGTGACCATGGTGGTGGGCGACGATGAGCGGACGAAGCGGTTCTACGGCGCGGTGTTCGGCTGGGAGTGGGAGCCCGGCAGCACGCCGCACTCCTGGGCTCCGGCCGGCCACGCCGGCGAGAGGTTCGGCATCTCGGGCGACCGCTCTCAGCGGCCCGAGGTACAGCTCTGCTACCGGGTCAACGACATCTCGGTTGCTGCGGAACGGGTGCGTGCGGCCGGTGGGGTGGCCGAGGAGATCGAGCGCAGATCGTACGGCCTCATGGTCAACTGCGTGGACGATCAGGGCGTGCATTTCCAACTCTGGCAACCGGTCGACTGAGTACCTGGCCAGCGTGGCCACCTGCTCGATCAGCTGCGGCGGTTCGAGCACGGTGAACTCGAAGTCGATCCGCGCGAGCCACCCGGGGAATCGGGTCGAGCCCGGGCCGCCGGCGTGGAACACGGCGCTGTCCTCCTCCGGCGGCTCGCGCGGCGGAAACCGGGCGGCCGGGGTGGGCGGGACGGCGATGCGGCCGGTCCGGAAGGTACACGAGTCGTCGGGTCGGTGTCCCGGCGAGGAACCAGCGTCGAACGGTCTAGGCGAGCTGGGCGGGTTCGACGATCCGTCCAGGCTGGGCGTCAGGAGTCGAAGGCCGTGCAACCGTGGCACGGCTGTCGGCCATCTCGACAGTGGCGGTGCTGGGCTTTCGAAACCAGTCGGCTTGGCTCACGCTATACCGTGGTCTGCAGACCGTAGGTGATCAAGTATTGGTCGTTGGGACAGAAGGCCGAGGACCAGATACCGCTGCACGCGTGTTCCCAGCGGTATCCATAGTAGAAGTTATGCCAAGGGCTGTCGGGACTGTAGGCGCTGTGACTCTCTCGCGGTAGTAGCCGACCCGCGCAGATCCGCGGCCGACTTCTGGGAAGCCCGAACGGGACTTGATGACTGGCTGACCAAGTTCTATGTGGCCGCCAGGACAGGGCTCGGCCTGGACAGCTCAAGCGTCTACGAGGATCCGTCCGAAAGACTGCCTGTACCCGGTGAGACCAGCAAGAAAGCCGTGACCGAGGCGGTACCCGCCGAGCCGCCGCCTCCCGAGAACCTGCCAGGAACGTCAACTACCTCCAGCGAGGTCTGAACGTCTTGTTCAGGCTGACGCCGCTAGGCCCTTGGCGTGAGGACGGTGCGGTCGAAGGGGCCGCCGTGTACGGCCGCGTAGGTGACGGCGTCGTTGACGTGGTCCAGGTCGAATCGGGTGATGTGTTCGGGGATGAGGTCGAGTGCACCCGTCGTGATGAGCCGGATCATGCCGACGTTCGCCGCGCGTGGGTACATCCATTGGCCTCGAACGGTCACTGAGTTGCGCATGATCCAGGGGTAGGGCAGCGCGAGGTCCGCGCCGCCGAGCATGCCGACGCCGCCCATCAGCACGACCCGCCCGTATTCGCGTACGGTCATGGCTGCCGCACGTGCCACTGAGCTGGGTGCCTGGGGTGGCAGGAGATCAAGCACCATGTCGATCGGGCCGTCGGTGGCCGCCGCTATGGTCGCGCGGTCGGTGTCCTCGTCTCCGCTGAGCTCGACCGGGCTCACCCGTGCGCCGAATCGATCGGCGAGCAGGTCGAGGACGGCCCGGTTGCGGCCCGGGGCCACCACGTGCCCGGCGCCCATGGCGAGCGCGACGGCGACCGCGCTGCTGCCGAGATTGCCGGTCGCCCCGCTGATCAGCACCGTCTCACCGGCCGCGAGCCGGCCGGCCAGCAGCCCGCCGTAGGGGATGGTGTGCACACCCAGTGCGGACCAGCGGGCGGGATCGGCCGCTGCCGCGGTGGGCAGGGGGTACACATTCTCGGTGGGAATCCGCATGAGTTCGGCGAACGGTCCGTCATGCAGGTAACGGGCCAGCTTGGCGCCGCCCTCACCGCGGGAGCTCCAGCCCTGCAGGGTGATGTCCGGTGTCAGGGCGTCGTCTCGGGCACGGACCGTCGAGTCGCACCACACCAGGTCACCCGCCTTCAGCTTGGTCGCGTCCGGTCCAACGGTCACCACTCGGCCGATGCCGCCGACACCCGGCACGACCGGTGGTTGCAGTGGATAGCGCCGTTGACCGCTGAACACCTCGGCCGCGTACGGCGGCACACAGGTCGCCAGGACCTCGACCAGTACCTCACCGCTGCCGGCGTCCGGATCGGGCACGTCGTGCACCACGAGGGGGGAACCGAACGCGGTGAGTGTCGCTGCACGCATGGAAAGCCTTCCTGTCTCGTCCTTCGCCACGGTAGGTACGGCAAGGGGCATGCGGGAAGCGATGATCTGGCATCTCTGGTATGCGTAGTCAGCATGGACGTGTCGAGCGCGAGCCTGCGGGTGCTGTGTCAGATCGCCGAGTCGGGCAGCTTCACCGCGGCCGCCGAACAACTGGGCTACACGCAGTCCGCGGTCTCGCGCCAGGCGATCGCCCTCGAACGCGGCGTGGGAGCCACCCTGTTCGAGCGGCGGACCGACGGGGTGCGGCTCACCCAGCGCGGACTGACACTGCTGCGCCATGCCCGAACGATCCTGGCGTCGGTCGACGCGGCCGAGCGCGACCTGACCGGTGAGGCTCCTGGTACGGAGCTGGTGCGGCTCGGACTGGTCTTCAGCGCCGGACCGGTGATCCTGCCCGCCGCGCTGGCCCGGCTCGCCAGGACTGCGCCACAGGTCCGCGTCGCCACCCGCGAAGGCACCACGCCCAGCTTGGCCCGGGCGTTGCGCACCGGTTCGATCGACGTCGCGGTGCTCACCTCCCGCCCACCGCACCGGCCACCGGACGGCGAGTCACCACGCCTGCACATCACGGCCGTTCAGGACACCGAACTGCTCGTGGCGGCGTCGGC
>CBIMJO010001240.1:0-3714 GCA_966244135.1 uncultured Actinocrispum sp.
GGGCGCCTCGTTCGACGACTCCGCGTGGAAACCCGTCACCCTTCCGCGCGCCTGCATCAACAGGAGCACCGCCACCAACCGATCCGCGCGCATCCCCCGAGTCTCGCAGACAAAGTGCGCATCTCGTGAGCACTTCCGGGCCTTGGTCCCGCGTGGTAGAGAAGGAGGGTGGACACCACGGACGACGGCCGCGCGCTGACGTTGACCGTTCGTGGCGTGGAGCTGTTCCGGTATGTGTACCGGCCGAGCCTGCCCGCGTTCGAGAGCCCGTGCCCGAGCTTCCATCCACTGAGGACACTCGACGGCGATGTGGTCACCGGGTTCCGGCCGCATGACCACCGGTGGCACAAGGGCCTGGCGATGACCGCGTCGCACCTGTCCGGGCAGAACTTCTGGGGCGGCGTGTCGTGGGTGCGCGGGTCCGGCTACCAGGTGTTGCCGAACGTGGGATCGCTGGCGCACCAAGGGTTCGACGGGCCGCTGACCGAACGGGTCGACTGGATCACCGCGACCGGGGAGCGCTGGATCGACGAGCGCCGGGAGATCGGCTGCTCGGTCGCGGACGACCACTGGGTCCTGGACTTCGGCTCCCGGTTGACGAATGTCCGCGGCCGGGCGCTGGAGTTCGGCAGTCCCACGGTGTTCGGCCGGGAGATGGCCGGGTACTGCGGGTTCTTCTGGCGCGGGCCGCGCTCGTTCACCGGCGGGTCGGTGCTCACCGAGGACGGGGACCTGATGGGCGGCAAGGGATCCTGGCTCGCTTTCGTGGGCGAGCACGACGAGGTCGACCGCCACTCGACCCTGCTGTTCCACGACGACCCCGCCAACCCGGTCCCCGACCGCCGCTGGTTCGTCCGCGCCGACCCCTACCCCGTCGTCAACCCGTCCCTAGCCTTCTTCGAACCGCTGACCCTGCCCGCCGACGACACCCTCACCCTGCGCTACCGCGTGGTGATCGGCAACGGCCGCTGGACCCGCGACCGCCTCACCGACCACATCCAGCGTCACCCGTTCTGATACCCGTAGGGCATCACAGGCGACTTCGACGGTGACACGCCCGCGATCGACCGCGCCGCGGCCCGTGCGATGCAGGAGGGCGCCGAGGTCTACGTCCACAGTGGAGGGACGTGGGTGTACGGCGACACCGAGGGGATCGCCACCGGGAGTTCGCCGTACAACCCGCCGGGGATCGTGGCCTGGCGCCTGGACAACGAGAAGGGTGTCCTCCAGCGAGGTGGGGTCGTCGTCATGCCGGGCTTGGTCTATGGGCGCGGCGAAGGCCTGATCGAGACGTTCTACGCCAGCAAGGATGTCGTCCCGTACATCGGCGACGGCGGGAACCGCTGGGATCTCGTCCACGTCGATGACATCGCGGACCTGTACGTGCGCGCGCTCAACGCCCCCAAGGGGTCTGTCTACATTGGAGTCAACGAGGCGCGCCCAACCGCCCGTCAAGTTGGTGAGGTCCTGGCGAAGGGCAAGGGAACGCGGTCGATCACGATCGAGGCGGCTCGCCAGGAGATGGGCCCGATCGCGGACGCGTTCGCTCTCGACCAGCGGCTGTCGAGCGCCAAGGCCCGCGACGAACTCG
Organism: uncultured Actinocrispum sp.; assembly: GCA_966244135.1. Taxonomy (GTDB): domain Bacteria; phylum Actinomycetota; class Actinomycetes; order Mycobacteriales; family Pseudonocardiaceae; genus Kibdelosporangium. The sequence goes on from CBIMJO010001240.1 coordinate 1,592, forward strand.
ACTGGCGCCCGTGGCGCACCGATCCCCTGAATGAGCTGTAGACCACTGGGAGTGGCCGGGTGTATGCCTGAGGGGCAAATGAACGGCAATGTTCTACACAAGCTTGACGTGTAGGTGTCTTCGTGTAGAAAATGGAGTATGCCTGAGGTCAGCTTCGATCGGCATCCCGCCACCTACCGGCACTGGCGCCTGCGGGTGGACGGGCCGGTGGCGTGGCTGGAGATGGCCGTCGACGAGCAGGGCGGCCTGGTCGAGGGCTACGAGCTCAAGCTCAACTCGTACGACCTCGGCGTGGACATCGAGCTCTACGACGCCGTGCAGCGGCTGCGGTTCGAGCACCCCGGCGTCAAGACGGTTGTCCTTACCAGCGCGAAGGACAACGTGTTCTGCGCCGGTGCGAACATCCGGATGCTGGCGGCCTCTTCACACGAGTGGAAGGTGAACTTCTGCAAGTTCACCAACGAGACCCGCAACGGCATGGAGGACGCGACCGAGCACTCCGGCCAGACCTGGCTGGCCGCGGTGAACGGGTCCTGCGCGGGCGGCGGCTACGAGCTGGCCCTGGCCTGCGACACGATCATCCTGGTCGACGACAACTCCTCCACGGTCGCGTTGCCCGAGGTCCCGCTGCTCGGCGTGCTGCCCGGCACCGGCGGCCTGACCCGTGTCGTCGACAAACGCAGGGTCCGCAAGGACCGGGCCGACATCTTCGCCACCCGCAGTGACGGCATCAAGGGCAAGACCGCGGTCGAGTGGCGGCTGGTGGACGAACTCGCTCCGCGCCGCGACTTCGCGAACCGCGTCCAGAAACGCGCCGGCGAACTCGCCGCGCGGAGCACCCGTCCGGACGGCGAAGGCATCGAACTCACGCCGCTGCAACGGGAAGTCACCGAAGACGGCATCGCGTACTCCCATGTAACAGCCAAATACGACCGCCAGGCCCGCACGGTCGACGTCACCATCAAGGGGCCCGAGACGGAGCGGCCGGGTGTCCACGCGGAAGGCGCGGACACCTGGCTGCTCGCCATGACCCGTCAGCTCGACGACCTGATCCTGCGGTTGCGCACCAACGAACCCGAGCTCGGCACCTGGGTGATCCGCACCGAGGGCGACCCGGTCAAGGTGCTGGCGCACGAGAACGCGATCATCGGCCAGGAAGACTGGCTGTGCAACGAGATCACGCACTACTACAAGCGCACCCTCAAGCGCCTGGACGTCACCAGCCGCAGCCTGATCGCGCTGATCGAACCCGGCAGCTGCTTCGCCGGAGTACTCCTCGAACTGGCGCTGGCGTGCGACCGCCAGTACCTGCTCGACGAGGACGGTGTGACGATCACGTTGTCCCAGCACAACTTCGGCACGTTCCCGATGGGCAACGGACTGTCCAGGCTGGAGTCCCGGTTCTACGGCGAGACCGACCACCTGGACTGGCTGCGCAAGGAGATCGACCGGCCGCTGCCGCCGGCCGAGGCGGGCGAGCTGGGCCTGGTCACCGAGGCGCTGGACGACCTCGACTGGGACGACGAGGTGCGGCTGGCCGTCGAGGCGCGCGCCTCGCTGTCGCCGGACGCCCTGACCGGGATGGAGGCCAACCACCGGTTCGTCGGCCCGGAAACCGTCGAGACCAAGATCTTCGGCCGGTTGACCGCCTGGCAGAACTGGATCTTCAACCGGCCGAACGCGTCCGGGGCGGACGGCGCGCTGCGCCGGTACGGCACCGGCCGCAAGGCCGCCTTCGACCGGAAGCGGGTGTGACACCTTGCCGGAAAAGATCGACTACGACGCCAAGATCCCGAACAACGTCAACCTGGCGGGCGACCGGCGGCTGCAGCGGGCGCTGGAGGGCTGGCAGCCGAAGTTCATGAACTGGTGGGGCGAGATGGGCCCCACGCTGGAGACCCACGGTGTGTACCTGCGCACCGCGGTCAGCGTCGGCCGTGAGGGCTGGGCGCACTTCGACCACGTGCACGTCCCGGACTACCGGTGGGGGATCTTCCTCGCGGAGCGGGACCCGGACCGGTCGATCGCCTTAGGCCAGCACAAAGGCGAGCCCGCCTGGCAGCAAGTTACGGGGGAGTACCCGGCCGACCATCCGCGCCAGTTCGGGATACAAGGCGACACCG
>CBIMJO010001241.1:0-3710 GCA_966244135.1 uncultured Actinocrispum sp.
CCGGGTCATCGCCTGCATGGGCTCCTGGGGGATCGACATGCCCCGCACCAGCGACACATTCGTCGAGTCCGCCCGCCGGGTGCGCACGCCGCTGTTCGCGGCCGCGATGGACGAGTGCGACCCGACCTCGGAAGTGCACCTGACCCGGTCGACCGGCAACAAATGGCGCCGCTACGACCGGTGGGCCCGGCCGCCCCAGGGACTGGCGTTCGTCGGCGACTCGATCTGCGCGTTCAACCCGTTCTACGCACAGGGAATCAGTTCCGCGGCCGGCTCGGCGCTGCTGCTGCGCGAACACCTCGCCCGGGCCGGGCACCTCGACGCGGGGTTCTCGGCGCGATTCCTTGCGGCACAACGCAAACTGCTGGACGTGCCGTGGCGGCTGGCGATGGCACGCGACCAGGGCTACGCGTGTGCGGTGGGCACCGAGACGCTGCCCGAATGGCGACGGCGGATCGTGGCGGCCATGTCCGGCCCGGCGTTCAGCCTCATCGTCGGCGCCGCGCGTGAGTACGAGGTGGTCGACGAGCACTTCGGCAAAGTGTTCAACATGGACGAATCACTGGGCCAGATGATGCGGAACCCCAAGGTGATCGCGGGTCTCGTCCGGTTCGGTATCCGGGCCGCGCTGGGCCGGCGCCGGGTTCCGTTCGGGTTCGACCCGCGGACCGAACCGCCCGCGACCGACTACTCGCCGGCCGCCGCGGCCGTCCGATGAGCGCGGTCTGCGGCCCGGCCGCGGAGGCCGTCACCCGCGAACTGGGCTTCGACTGCCACGACGTCTCTCCGGTGGTCTCACTGCGTTTCCCCTGGGAGCTCGCGAACTGGACGATGCCGGTGCTTGAGCTGCTCATCATCGGCGGCGCCGTTTTCGCTCTGCTGCACGCGATTCGCCGTTATCGCGCGGGCGACCCGGTCAACCTGGCGCTGTGGTGGACCTCGCTGGTGTACCTCTTCGTGACCGAGCCGCCGCTGTACTTCCCGGAGTGGTTCGGGCTGGACAAGCTGTACGGGTTCATCTTCGCCCACAACCAGTTCACCGTGCAGTTCATGTGGGACCGGCTGCCGCTCTACATCGTCGCGTTCTATCCGGTGATCAGCCAGCTCGCCTACGAGCTCGTGCGGACGCTCGGCATCTTCCGGCGGGGCGCTGTCGTTGGGTCGGTGGCTGTCGCCTTCGTGTGTCAGGTGTTCTACGAGGTGTTCGACCACATCGGCCCGCAACTGAAGTGGTGGGCCTGGAACATGGACAACTACCTCGTCAACCACCCCGCGCTGGCGTCGGTGCCGATGAACAGCATGCTGTTGTTCGCGTCGGTGTCGATGGGCGCCATGGCCTATCTGGTCGTCCGGCTGGCGCGGCGCGGGCGGTCGTTCGTGCCGCGGGTCCTGCTGGCCGGGGTGCTCACGCCGCCGTCGATGGCGATCGCGGGGATCCCGTCGAGCCTGTTCGACGGCAACACCACCGCGCAGGCGTGGGTTCTCGGCGTCGAACTGGCGCTGCTGTGGGCGGGCGGCGCCTGGATCGTCTGGTCGCAGCAGGGACCTGGCGAGCCCTTGTCGGCGTTCGTCCGGTTCTATCCCGCCATCTATCTGGGCGTGATGGCCGTGTTCTGGATCAGTGCCCTGCCGTCGTATTTCGCCGCGGATCACGCCACTCCGGTGGGCAGCGGGCCTTACGCGCTCGCCTGCTTCGTCGGGGCCGGACTGCTGCTGTACCGCACGCAACTCGCCCGCCGCACCGCGCCTGCCGCCGTCTGACGTGTCCTCATCAGGGAAGATAGAGCGCATGGGGCACCACGGCTGGCAGGGCAACCCGCCCGGCACGGAGGACGAGGCACGACGCCGGATCGTCGAGGCGGCCACGGCGTGCATCGACCGGTTCGGGCTCGCCAAGACCAGCCTGTCCGATGTCGCCGCCGAGGCGGGCGTGACCCGCCAGACCGTCTACCGGTACTTCCCGAGCCTGCCGGACATCCTGCGCGCGGTCGCCCTGGCCGGGGTCGAGGAGTTCGTGGTGCGGATGGAACGGCACCTGGCCACGTTCGGCAGCGCCGAAGAGGCCGCCGTCGAGTCCGTCGTGTTCGCCGTCCGGACCGTCCCCACCGAGCCCTACCTCGGCCTGCTCCTGCAGGCGGGCGAGGCCGACTTCTTCACCGCCGAGGTCACCTCTCCCCTGGCCTTCGCCCTCGGCGCCCGCATCCTGCGCAACCTCCCCATCGACTGGCCCGCCGCCGGCATCACCACCGACGACGACCTCCACGGCCTCGCCGAGATCCTGATGCGCCTCTTCCTCTCCTTCATGCAGTACCCCTCCACGCCGGCGCTCACCGACGACCGGCTCCGGGCACTGGTCCGCCGCTGGATCGGTCCCGCCCTCCGCACGGCTTAGCGGAGTGCGGTGCGGCCGAGTCTGTCGCGCAGATCAGGGTCAGCGCCCGCGTCCAGCGGGGCCGTTCGCGTCGGCGTGCAGGCTCAGGTGGACCAGCGGGGTCGAGTTGTGGTCGTCGACCGCGTCCACTCGCGCTCCGGCGTGCAGAAGTTCCTGGGCGATCTCGCAGTCGCCGCGGATCGCCGCGTGGTGCAGCGACCTGCCGTTGAGGACGTCGTCGGCTTCGAGACTCGCTCCCGCTGCGATGAGCGCCTTCACCGTGCCAAGGTCACCTCCGCGCCAGGCCACCTACCGGACGCTCATCCCACGGGCGCGCGTCTCAGCAGGTCAGAGGTGCCTGAGTGTCCCAGTGTTCCGGAATGGCCGGCGATCCTTGCCAGTAATTCCGCCGGCCTCCTACGCTTCCGGCTAGATTCCGCGGACGTGAGCTGGGGGTTTCATGCAGGACCGGGTGTTCCCTCCGCAGCCTGGGAAACGCCCTTACGAAGCGGACTCGATCAGCACCGGTTCCTCCGTCACGGTGATGGTGTCGCCGGGGCTGATCGAGTCCGCGGTGCCGTCGAGGTGACGGACGGCGGAGATGTGGGGGCCGGCGGTGACGCCCGCGGAGCCGGTGTCGGTCCATTGGATGGCGGCGTCGTAGGTTCGGCTGGGTTCGGTGATGGTGAACTCGCACGTCCAGACGTTGTTCGGGAGGTTGATGGCGGTGCCGTGGCCGCAGGAGCGGCTTTGGGCGTGGGCGAGCCAGCGTTGGACCTGTTCGACCGCGAGGGCCGCGTCGGTCGGGACGCCGCCGACCGCCTGCAGCACGATCGGGATCTTCGTGCCGCCCCAGTTGTAGAAGTACATCCGCTCGAGGCTGATCTTGCGGGCGTAGATGCCGACGAGGAAGAACCGCACCGCGTAGTCGCGGGCCCGGGTGGCGTCCAGGGGCGCCTGCAACGCGATCGAGTAGGTGGTGCCGGTGTTCCACAACCGGGGGTGGATGCCGGCCTCGTGCATGACGTTGTCGATCTCCGTGGTGAGCTGCAGCATCGTCTCCGGCGGATCGGACGCGCTCTTCTGGAACAGCTTCACGCCGGCCACATCGCAGTACGAGTAGCCGCCCAGCTCGGCGAAGCGCTGGAGGAACGAGACACCCTCCGGCGTCCACAGCTGCCCCATCCCGGGGCAGACCACGGTCGCCTTGGGGTCGATCGACCGGATCAGCGCACTGGCCCGGCGGGTCATCTCGACCAGGTTCTCCACGCTGCCCGCGTAGAACCGCCGGTCGTTGGCCAGCACCCGGACACAGGTCGCCGGCCGGTCGCCCGCGTTC
>CBIMJO010001242.1:0-3708 GCA_966244135.1 uncultured Actinocrispum sp.
CCAGCCGTCGGTGACGATGTGGTGCAGGGCCAGGGTCAGCACATGCTCGTCGGCCGCGAGCCGGATCAGCCGCGGCCTCATCAGCGGGCCGCGACGCAGGTCGAACGGCCGACGTCCTTCCTCGGCCACGAGCAGCATGAGGTCCCCGTCCTGCGGCAGGCCGGCCACTGGCACCTGAACCTCGAACGGTGGATGCACCACCTGGACACCGGTGCCCGTCACCGAGCCGAAAGTCGTGCGGAGTGACTCGTGCCTCGCGACCAGAGCCGTGAAGGCCGCCGACAGCGCGCGGACGTCCAGCTCGCCCGAAAGACGCACAACGGTGAACGTGACGTAGTCGGTGCCGCCCGGTTCGAACTCCTCCAGGAACCAGAGCCGTTGCTGGGCGAAGGACTGCGCGATGGTCCCATGCCGTGGCAGCACCGGGATCCGGTCACCGGTGCCGGCGTTGTCCGCCCCGATCGCGGCGGCCAGACCGGCGACCGTCGGATGGGTGAACACCGCCCGTGGGGACACATTCATCCCGCGGTCGGCCAGCAACCCGGACACCAGCCGGATGCTCAGGATCGAGTCGCCGCCGAGCTCGAAGAAGTTGTCGTCGACGCCGACGCGTTCCACGTCGAGCAGTCGCGCCCAGATGGTGGCGACCGCTCGTTCGAGGCCCGTACGGGGTGCCACGAAGGGCCTGCTCGCGGCCGCACCAGGTGCCGGCAGCGCGCGGCGGTCCAGCTTTCCGTTACGGCTCAACGGCAACTCGTCGAGAACCATGATCACGGCCGGGACCATGTACTCCGGCAGCGTGGCCACCGCGTGCTCGCGCAGCTGCGAAACCTCGATGACCGCGTCAGCCGCGGGCACGACGTAGGCGACCAACCGGCCCTCGGTGAGGACAGCCACCGTCTGGCCGACGCTCGGGTGGCCGGCCAGTACGGCCTCCACCTCCCCCAGTTCGACCCGGAACCCACGCAGCTTCACCTGCTCGTCGGATCGGCCGAGGAAGGCGAACTCGCCGTGGGCGATCCGCCGGACGACGTCCCCGGTCCGGTACATGCGCTCCCCCGCGGCACCGAACGGGTCGGCCACGAACCGCTCAGCGGTCAGGCCCGGCCGGTTCAGATAGCCGCGGGCCAGGCCCGGGCCGGCGATGCACAGCTCGCCCGGCACGCCATGCGGTACCGGCCGCAGATCGTGGTCGAGCACGTAACCACGGATGTTGTCCAGCGGATGCCCGATCGGTACGGGGTCGAGGACTGCGGCGGCGCCGGTCATCCGGTGCGAGGTGGCGAACGTGGTGGTCTCGGTGGGGCCATAACCGTCGACCACCACCAGGCCAGGACATGCCTGCATGACCTGGCGTATCGCGGCCGCCGGGACCACGTCACCGCCGGTCCACACCTCACGGACACCGGCCAGACAGCCGGGTGTGTCCTGGGCGACCAGCCGGAACAAGCCTGCCGTCAGCCACAGTGCGGTCACGTGATGCCCGGACACGGCTTGGCTCAGCGCCTCCACGGTCAGCTCTGGTGTACGCGCCAGTACCACCTGGCCACCGTTGAGCAGCGGCACCCACAGTTCATAGGTCGAGGCGTCGAACGCCAGCGACGAGTGCGCCAGCACCCGCTCATGTGCGCCGTTCTGGAATCGGCTGTCGGAGGCCAGCGCCACGACGTCCCGATGACTGACCGCGATGCCCTTGGGCGTCCCGGTCGATCCCGAGGTGTACATGACGTAGGCCAGGTTGTCCTGATCCACGTGAACTTCCGGGCCGGTGGCCGACTCCCCGGCTTCGACGGGCACGATTTGTCCACTGTGGACGTCGCCGGCGACGGCCTGCCAGGCGGAATCGGTGATCAGTACCGACGCGGCGGCTTCCGCCAGCATCGAGCGCATTCGCTGTCGTGGCGCGCGAACGTCCAGCGGAAGGTAGGCCGCACCGGCTTTCAGCACCGCCAGCTCGGCGACGCAATGGCCGGCCGACGGCTCCAGCAGCACGCCGACCCGGTCTTCCGGCTGGATACCGAGGTCCACCAGCCGATTCGCCAACTGGTTCGAGCGCGCGTCCAAGTCCGCATAGGACAGCGTGGCGGTCCCGTCCACGACCGCCGGCGCGTCCGGCGTGCGAGCCACCTGGCGCGCGAACAGTTCGGGGACTGTGGCTTCGGGCACCGCACGCCAGGTTCCCTGGCTGTCGGCGACCACGCGGCCGCGTTCGTTGTCGAACATCCAGGGCAGCCTGGCCACCACACCGCCCGGATCGTCCGCGATGCCTTCGAGCAGCAGGCGCAGGCGGTGGACCATCGCACGGACCGAGCCGGCGTCGAACAGTCTCGGATCATAGGCGAGGTCGAAGGCGAGACTCTCGCCGAGGGACGCACGCAGGCACAGCGGGAAGCTCGTCGCGTCCGACGAGCTCACCTCCAGCACTCGCGGAGCGCCCGCGGTCGCGGGTTCGCTGACCGGGTAGTTCTCGAACACGACCATGCTGTCGAACAGGCTCTGCCCGGCCGGCACGTCGCTCCACGGCCGCAGTTGACCGAGGGACACGAAGTCGAAGCCCCGGGACTCGCTCTGCCCGGCCTGCAGCTCCCGCAGCCACCGGGCCAGCGTCCATCCACTGTGGACTTTTACCCGGGTCGGCACGGTGTTGATGAACATCCCGAGCATCGACTCGACGCCCGGCAGGTCGTCCGGCCGGCCGGACACCGTGGTACCGAACAGGACATCCCGCTCACCGCTGTAGCGCGACAGCAACAGAGCCCACGCCCCCTGGATGATCGTGTTGACGGTGAGCGCGTTCTGCTTGGCGACCTCGTGCAGTCTGTTCGTCTCGGCCGGCGGGAGCTCGACGCGGACCGACTTGACCGACTGCGTCCGGTGCGCCTGCGCCGGGCGACGGTCGCACGGCAACGGAGTCGGCGACTCGAAGCCGGCCAGCGTCCGCCGCCAGTACTGCTCAGCCTGCCCCTGGTCCTGGCCGGACAGCCAGCCCAGGTAGTCACGGAACGGGCGGCGAGCGGTCAGCTGGGGCTCGCTTCCAGCGGCTGTCGCCGCATACTGCTCGCAGACCTCGGCGAACACCTGGGCCGCGCTCCACCCGTCGAGCACGACGTGGTGCGAGGTCCACACCATCAGCACCTCGTCATCGGACAGCGCGATGATCGTCACCCGGGACAGCGGTGCCGTTGCCAGATCGAACTTGTCGGCACGATCGCGTTCCAGCAGCTCCAGCAGTCCGGCCTCCCGGCCGGCCCCGGTCCGGTCCCGCCAGTCGTAGTGGGCGATCGGCAGCACCACATCAAGCTCGACGACCTGCACCGGCTCGTCGACACCGGCCCACGCGAGCCTGCTGCGCAGCGCCGGAGTGCGGTCGGTGACCCGTTGCCAGGCCTCGCCCAGCCCACGCGGGTCGGGCACACCGGAAAGCCGGATGCGGATCTGCTCGAAGTAGGCGGCCGACCCGGTGTCCACCAGGCCGTGGAACAGCATTCCGGCCTGCAGTGGGGTCAACGGGTAGATGTCCTCGACCGAATGGCCGTCGGCGACCAGTTCGTCCACTCCTGCTTGGTCCAGCCGGGCGAACGGGAAGTCCGACGGGGTCCGGCCGCCCGCTCCCGGTGAACCGCAGTGCTCGACGATGTCCCGCAAGGCCGCGATGAGCTGTTCCGCGAGGCGCCGCACGGTCTTCTCGTCGTGCACGGCCGTGGAATA
>CBIMJO010001243.1:0-3705 GCA_966244135.1 uncultured Actinocrispum sp.
TGCTCCGCGATGCGATGCGCATCGCCGATCGCATCAACGAAGCGTTCGACGCTGCGCAACCGTGGTTGCTAGCGAAGGACGCGTCGGCGCGCAGCCGTTTGCAGACCGTCTGCTCGCAGGCGCTGCAAGGATTCAAGCTGCTGTCGGTCATTCTCGCGCCCGTCCTGCCCGGTGTCGCGTCGCGCGTCGCCCGCGAACTGTTCGGGCTCGATCGCGACTTCGTATGGTCCGATGCATGGGAGCCCGCGACGCGCGTCAATTCATTCAAGCACCTGATGACGCGCATCGAACCGAAGAAGATCGATGCGCTGCTCGACATCGAGTCCCCTGACGCCGAAACGAAAGCTGACCGGTCCACAAGCGACAGAGGTGTTCGTCACCCCGCAAGGTCAGCTGTACGTGGCCGACGACGCCCGTGACACACAACAGATCCGCGTCTTCGACACCACCAAGACGCCCGTCCAGGAAGTCTCCGGCAAGGTGCTGGGCGACAAGGGCGGGGTGGTCGCGGCCGGTGGCGCGTACGGTCCGGCGAAGTTCGACGGCCTCAAGGGAGTCGGCGTCGACAACGCCGGGAACTACTACGTGGCAAGCGATGGGCTCGGCTCCTCGCAGTTCGCCTCGCCCATCACGCTGGACGCCCAGGCGCCCGGCACCGAGTGGTCACCCCAGAAGACCACGCTGACCACCGACCGGTACACCTGCCCGACCGACGGCCGCGTGATGGGCGCGGATGGGTACAACACCGCGGTCGCGGTGCGGTACATGGGACCGGACCACAGGAAGGTCATGTTCACCACCGGCCAGGGCAACGTCGGCAGGCTGAGCATGTTCCGGTTCACCGCTGACGGGCACGCCCAGCCGGCCGCGATCTTCACCGAGAACATCGACAACCAGGTCTGGCCACCGAACGAGCCCACCAAGTGGGGCACCGGGGACCACGTGTGGTCGTGGCGGGACACCACCGGCGACTGCCAGTTCGGCGACGACGAGTTCGCCGCGCCGATGGACCTGAGCGTCCGGTCGAACTGGAGCGTGTCCGAAAAGGACAACCTGCCGAACCACCGCGCCGGGGATGTCTGGCTGGCCGGGTACAAGCAGTCCGTCGGGCCGGTGCTCAAGCGGGTCCGGTTCACCGGGACGTTTGAGAACGGCAGTCCGGTCTACGACACGGCGAACGTTGAGGTCATGCCGTTGCCGCAGCCGTTCGTCGACGCGTACGGGGTGGTGTCCCAGTCCGCGACGGACACGCTCTACCTGCTGGGTGTGAATGTGAACGACCCGACGATGCGCAAGGGCTGGCAGCTGGCCCGGTACGACAAGTTCTACGAGAAGTACCTGGCGAAGGCGTCGCAGGCGGCCGCCTGGCTGCGGCAGTTGCCTGACGACGTCGCCTTCTGCGACACCGACCCGCACAAGGAGTGCCGGATCAACTCGTTGACCGCCGAGGGCGACCGGGTCTACGTCGGCAACATCGCGGCGCCGACCGACGACCTCACCGGCCGGATCCGCATGTTCGACGCCGCGACCGGTACCCCGGTGGGGCAGCTCGTCCCGGGGCCGGAAGTCGCGCACACCTCCGGCTGGCACGACATGAAACAAGCGGTCGCGGCCACCCAGCTGCCGGACGGCCGGCGGTTCGTGCTGGCCGAGGAGAACTTCGCCAGCCGAATCCTCCTGCACCACGGATTCTGAGCTAGACCAGTACAGCGGCGGGTGATCGTAACGATCACCCGCCGCTTGCCGTTCCCGGAGGCGGAAAATTTAAGGAAAAGATGAGGTTGGTTCAGCTTGGCGGCCGGCCGGGCCGGGTGCCCGCGGCGCGTTGCAGGAAGTTGCAAAATGCGAGGGTTCTGGTGGTGTGCGAGGGTCTCGCCGGTATTTGCCGGGACCGGCCGGAGGGCGGGCGTTCCGGCGGGCTAACGATTGCATCGGCCGCATTTCGCGAGTTTGCCCAGGTCGGCGGGCCGCTGTCGGTATGTCCAAGTCCCGATGAGCGGGCAATCGGACGATCATCATGCGTCTGGACAGGCGATTAGTTACGTGTCGGCAACGTAGTACGTATTAGGCGGGTTAACTTTGTGGTAAAGGACCACGCGTGGTGCCCGTGTGGTCGCACTGTGAAATACGCCGCTTTCGGACCGGACCGGCCCCGGCGTTTTTTCCATAACGCTTGGGCGGGTCTGCCGGGCGTGAGAGCATTGCCACAACAGTCCGACCAATGGCCGAGGGGCGCGACACGAAAAGGGTCGCGCGGGAGCTCGCGTGGGGCGGGGTCCACCCTGGCCAGGACCCGGCGTGCGAACGCCGGAGAAGAGGGTGCGCTCAACAGATGCGTGCGATGGGGCCTGTCGTGGGGACGGCGCCGCGCACCGCATCGACATCTTGGGGGTCGCTTTGGGATTACGGATTCTGGGTCCGGTCGAGCTCGTGGCCGGCGACCGCTCGGTCAAGATCGGTGGTCCTCGCGAGCACATAGTCCTGGCCGCGCTCGCGCTGCGGGTCAAGCGGGTCACCTCGTTCGACCAGCTGATGGAGGCGGTCTGGGACGAGGACCCGCCGCTGACCGCGCGCAGCCAGATCCAGAGCTCCATCTCCGTGCTGCGTAAGCTGTTCGCCGACACGGGGCTGCCTGACGCGATCAAGACGCACCCGTCGGGCTACCTGCTCAACCTGTCGCACCGGGACCTGGACAGCGAGCAGTTCGCCCGGCTGGTGGCCACCGCGCACCAGGAGGTGGCCGAGCACCGCACCACGGACGCGGCGGCGACCCTGCGCGAGGCCCTGGACCTGTGGCGCGGGCCCGCGCTGGACGGTGTGCAGAGCGACTATGTCCGCCGGGCCGCGTCGGTGCTCGACGACGGCCGGATGACCGCGACCGAGGAGCACGTGCGGCTGCGCCTGGAACTGGGCGCGCACAAGGAGCTCGTCGGTGAGCTGCAGTCCCTGCTGGCCGAGAACCCTTGGCGGGAACGGCTTTACGGGTTCCTGATGCTGGCCCTCTACCGCTGCGGCCGGCAGGCCGAGGCGCTGGAGGTGTGCCGCCGGGCCCGCACGGTGCTGATGGAGGAGCTGGGCATCGAGCCGCACCAGGACCTGCGTGACCTGGAACAGGCCATTCTCAACCGCGACGCGGCGCTGGACCTGCCGCCCGCGGACGCCGGGCCGGCCATGGTGGCCGAGGCGGACGTGGCCAGCCCGCGCCAGCTGCCCAGCAGCATCGCCGACTTCATCGGCCGGGACGACCAGCTGGCCGAGATCAAACGCATCCTGCTGACCGCGCAGGACGCCGAGGCGGCCCGCTACGCCGTGCCGATCATCGCGATCTCCGGCCGCGGCGGGGTCGGCAAGTCCACGCTGGCCCAGCGCGCCGCGCACGAGCTGGGGGAGCAGTTCCCGGACGGCCACATCTACGCCGACCTGCGCGGACAGGCCGAGGAGAACACCACGCCCGCGCTGCTGGCCCGGTTCATCCGGGCGCTCGGCGTGCACGGTTCGGCGGTGCCCGAGGACGTGGCCGAGCGGATCGAGATGTACCGCAGCCGCCTTGCCAGCAAACGGGTTCTGGTCGTGCTGGACAACGTGACCAGCGAGGAGCAGGTCCTGCCGCTGTTACCCGGCAGCCCGACCTGCGCGGTGATCGTGACCAGCACCGCCCGGCTGGTGGGCATGCCGGGCGCGAACTGGATCGACGTGGACACGTTC
>CBIMJO010001244.1:0-3703 GCA_966244135.1 uncultured Actinocrispum sp.
GGAGATCTGGCCGATCTTCCGGAACAGCGCCAAGATGATCAGCAGGGTGATGCCCACCCCGATGAGCTTGCCCAGCGGCGTCGTGCCCGCGTCGTCGGTGACGCCGGGGATCAGGTAGCCGAGGTACTGGACGAGGCCGATGATGCCGGTGGACATGATCAGCGGGATGAACAGCACGGCGCTCCAGGCGAACAGGAACGGCATCAGCCGCCCGGTCCGGTACTGGAACGCCTCCCGCAGGTACACGTACGTCCCGCCGGCGCGCGGCATGGACGCCCCGAGCTCCGCCCAGATCAGCCCGTCGGCCAGCACGATGAGCGCGCCGACGAGCCAGCCGAACATCGCCTGCGGCCCGCCCATCGCGATGACCATCACCGGGATGGTCACGAACGGGCCGATACCGCACATCTGGGTCATGTTGATCGCTGTCGCCTGACCGGTTCCCACTTGCCGTTCAAAACCACCGGGGAGCGGCGCTTGCCCCGCCACGGCTCACCTCCGTGTTTGCCGAATGAATTCGTTAAGAAGGTTTCCTAACATAACTTGGCGGCGAGCGGAACCAAGGCAACGTAAACTCGCGTCTGAGTTGTCGACAGGAGTGATACGTGGCCAGAACGCCGCAGGTGGGCACCCCCGCCGGAATGCGAGAGCTGAACCAGCGCGCTGTGCTGGACCGGCTGCGGGCGTTCGGCCCCGCCACCCGCCCGCAGGTCGCCAAGGACACCGGGCTGTCCAAGCCCACGGTCGGCCAGGCCCTGCTCGACCTCGAACGGCGCAAGCTGGTCCGCGAGATCGGCCGCACCTCGACCGGCCCCGGCCGCTCCGCGGTGGTCTACGAGGAGAACCCGGCCGCCGGGTTCGTGCTCGGCGTGGACATCGGCAAGGAGCGGCTGCGGCTGGAGGTCGCCGACCTGGCCGGCACCGTTGTGTCCCGTGTGGACGAACGCAACCGCTGCCGGTCCGCGCGCAGCCTGGTGCAGACGGTGCGGGAGCTGGCCGAGCAGACCGTGGCCGAGGCCGGGATCGGCTTCGGCGAGGTGTGCGCCAAGGTCGTCGGCAGCCCAGGCGTCCCGGATCCGAAGACCGGTGCCCTGCACCATGCCCCGAACCTGCCCGGGTGGGGGCGGCGCGGCCTGCTGGAAGAGCTGGCCGGCGCGCTGGGACCGGGCCTGGTGGTGGAGAACGACGCGAACCTGGCGGCGGTCGGCGAGATGACCGCGGGCGCCGCGCAGGGCGTGGATGTGTTCGTCTGCATCACGGTCGGCACCGGCATCGGTATGGGCATCGTGGTGAACGGGCAGCTGTTCCGCGGCGCCCATGGGGCCGCGGGCGAGGTCGCGTACCTGCCCTACGGCTGGCCGCCGGAGGACGAGGAGCCGCCCGAGCAGGGCATGCTGGAGACCGCCGTCTCGGGTCATTCCGTTGTGCAGAAGGCGCACAAGCACGGCCTGGTGGACGCCAGGTCCGCCAAGGAGGTCTTCGAACTGGCCCGCCAAGGGCAGCCGCAGGCCCTGGAGGCGGTGAACGAGGAGGCCCGGCAGCTCGGCCTGGTGGTCGGCGCGGTCGCCGCGGTCATCGACCCGGAGCTGGTCGTGCTCGGCGGCGGGATCGGCAGCAACACCGACCTGCTGGCCGAGCCGCTGGAGCAGGCCCTGCGCTCGACGACCCCGTTGCGGCCCAAGATCGTGGCCGGCGAGCTGGGCGACGCGGCCGTGCTGACCGGCGCGATCTCGGTCGGTCTCGGCGCCGCCCGGGAGCTGGTCTTCGAGCGCGCGCTGGAGCTGCGAACGTCCTGAGTGGACGCATTGACCCATTGGACTGGACCACGTAGGTTCACGTCTCGAAGACCGTCCGAGACGGGCGCGCCGCCGGTTGAAAGGGAAGTACATGCAGACCGGCATGCGCAAATTAAGGACCGCCGCCGCGGCTCTTGCCGTCGTCATCGTCGCAACCGGGCAAACCGCCTACGCCGCCGACGCGGCGTCGACGATCACCATCGACAGCGCCCACCCCGCCGGGCGGCTGCCCGCCGACTTCGTCGGGCTGTCGTTCGAGATGCGCGAACTGGGCATCGGCAACCTCGACGCGAGCAAGGGCAACGTGGCCCAGTTCTTCAAGACGCTGGGCCGCAGCAACGTACGCATCGGCGGCAACACCCTGGACCGGGACACGCTGTGGGTGCCTGAAGCACAGCAACCGCCCAACCCGTTGCCCGAGTGGGTGCAGGACGTCGTCCGCCCGTCGGACATCAAGCGGCTGGACAAGCTGCTGCGGGACACCGGCTGGAACGCCGAGGTCGGCATCAACGTCGGCCGCTGGGACCAGGCGCTGGGTGCCGATCAGGCCAAGGTCATGTTCGACGTGCTGGGCAGGCGCCTGGTCGCCGCGGAATGCGGCAACGAGCCCGACCAGTGGGCCGGTCGTGGTTACCGCCCAGCGGGATTCGCCTACGCGGACTACAAGAAGGACTGGGAGACCTGCGCGGCGGCCGTCGGCAACAACCGGATCGCCGGTCCGGACACCGCGGGCAGCTCCTCCTCGTGGGCGTCCGGCCTGGCCACCGACGACGCGGCCAAGATGAACATGCTGACCGTGCACCAGTACCCCGGCGGCGCGGCCACCACGACGACCGGGTTGCTGTCCAAGGAAACGATGACCGGCGCGCTCAACGGCCTGTCGAAGAACCTCGCCGCTGCCAAGGCCGCGGGTCTGCCGATGCGCGTGGACGAGGCCAACTCCACGTTCAGTGGCGGGATCGACGGCGTCAGCAACAAGTACGCCTCCGCCCTGTGGGTGATGGACTACAGCATGGCCCTGGCGCAGGCGGGGTTGTCCGGCGTGAACATCCACGGCGGGCTGGGCGTGTGCAACGACCCGATCTGGAACGGCAAGTTCCAGCGGTACACGCCGTTCTGCGCGGCGGACAAGGCCGGTGAGCTCGCCCAGGTGTACAAGGCCATGCCGATCTACTACGGCCTCTGGATGGCCCGGCAGATGGGCCCTGGCAAGTTCCTGCCGCTGAACCTGACCACTGACCGCAACATCGCCGCGTACGCGGTCAAGGGCGACGACGGCAAGACGCGGATCGCGATCCTGCAGAAGGACGAGACCTCCGCGGCCGCGGCGCACGTGGACATCAAGGTGGGCGGGCACAACCGGTCCGCCGAGGTGCTCCGGATGACCGGCACGGCATTGGCCGACGAGCCCACCGCCATCCAGGGGTCCACTGTGGACGCCAAGGGCAAGCTCAAGGTCCGGCCCGACACCCTGCGTGTGCGCAATGGTTCCCTGGGCATCGACCTGGCCGCAGGTAGCGCCGTCGTGATCACCATCGACTGCTGAGAAAACCCGGCGAAGGGGGAGGCCCGGCCGCGTGCCGGGCCTCCTTATCCGGTTCCTGTTCGGCGTGGTGCTGATCGGGACCGTGCTGATGGCGTGGGGCCTGGTGGCATTGGCGGTGTGGCCCACGGTCTTCGGCGCCATGTTGATCGTGATCACCCAGTTGTGGCGGATCGACCGCTACGCGCAGCTCCACGACTCTAGTGCGAACGGCCTAACTTGAGACGATCTTCCCAACGCACGGCGGTCACATCGCGTCACATAGGCGACACATCCACATAGAGGAGTTGCCTGTGCGAAAACCTCTCACCGTTCTGGCCGCGGCCCTCGCCGGTCTCACGGCGTTGACCGCGCCGAACGCGCA
>CBIMJO010001245.1:0-3702 GCA_966244135.1 uncultured Actinocrispum sp.
CTCGTCCTCGTACACCTGGGCGACGCGGTTCATCAGCGTCACCTTGGCGGCGGTCACGTTGGCCGCGCCGAAGTAGTTGGCGTACGTGGGATCCGTGACCAGCGCGACCCGGAAGGTGCGCAGCTTGACGACCGGGCCCGCCTCGATCGCGGGCAGGTCCTGGACCAGCGACTCGACTTCCTCGTTCTCCACCAACGGGCCCGCGGAGGTCACGTCATGGCCGTAGTAGCTGGCGTAGAGGCTCTGGTCGAGGTGGTAGTACGGGTCGACGAACCACTGGCCGCGCTCGGACCGCACCGACGCGTGGAACCCCAGCGGCGTCAGGTCGGCGCGCACGGTCGCGCTCGGGTCGTCGACGCCCTTGCCTGCGTACGTCTTGATCTCCGGGTGCGCTGCGGCCAGACCGGCCTCCATCACCGGCGCGTCCACCAGCGCGAACCGCTGGAACGTGCCCTCGGGGGTGGGTAGCACCACTTCTTGTGCGGCAGCGGCCTTCGCGGCCGGGGCCTTGTCCAGTGTGGACGCCATCAGCGGGCGGTCGAGGGTGAACCCCGCGAACCGATCCGTCCGGATGTCCGCCTGCTTGCCCGAAGATCTGCTTGCAGGGTCGAGCATTGGTATGGATTTCGCTGCGATGCCGTTGTTCGCGGCCTTGGTCCATGGGTTGTCGGACTCCGCCGTGCCCACCACTGGAAGTAACGCGAGTGCAGTCACCGCCACCGCGAGCGCGGCGATGGGTCTGCCCGACCAGGTTCCAGCCAACAGATTCTCCTTCGGATGCAGGAAACCCTCGTGAGTGATGCTCTTGACGAGCACCACTCACGAGGGGTCAGGAAGGGATCAGATGATGAAGAGCGCTCCGCGGGAGAGCGGGTTCGCCTGAGTGGCGGCACCCGTCCAGCCCGACGAGAAGAGCAGCTTGTCACCATCGGACAGGGTGATCGCGAGCGAGCCCGGGTTGCCGGTGGACCCGGTCAGCCGCAGGGTCAGCCCGTTCGCGATCTGACGCCCGGCCGCGTCGAACAGCCCGGCCCGGCTGCGCACGTCGAGCTTGCCGGACTTGGTGCCGAACGAGTCGACGCCCAGGCTCCGGATCTCGTATCGCTTGCCACCGGAGGTGAAGTCGACAATGGACACGCCGGTCGCGCTGCCGAACGGCTTCAGGTACGCCAGGGCCAGCTTGAAGTCGGTCCTGGAGCCGTTGTCCGCCGGGTAGGCACCGCCCGAGCCGGTGACCTTCACCGAGCCGTCACCGATGATCGCCCGGTTCTGCGGCTTCAACGTCTCCACGCCGGCCGCGGCCGACCCGGTGTAGTTGCCGCCCACCGACACGGTCACGCTCGCCCCGGCGGGCAGCCTGGCCGAGCAGCTGCCGGTCGCGTCCGTGGCCGCAGCACCCAACAGGTTCAGCGGCGACGAGCACAACGTCTTGCCACCGGACACGAAACTGACCGTCCCGGTGCGGATGTCGCCCGGCGCGGCGTCCGTGTTGTCCCGGACAGTCGCCCGGAACTGGACGGTGTCACCGAACACCAGGCTGTCGCCGGTGTAGGTGACCTGGGAGTCCTCCGGCTTCACCTTGACAGTGAACGAAGTCTTCCCGACCACACCGGTGTCGTCCGTGACAGCGACCGACACCGGGTAGTCACCCGGCTTGGCGGTGACGTTGCCCGCGACCGTCCACACTCGACTGTTGCCGTTCGCCGCACCGGCCACGAGGGACAGACCCGAAGGCAGCCCGGTGGCCGACGCGGTCAGGCCGGTACCGGCCGTGTCCGGGTCATTCGCGGTGACGGACAACGAAAGCGCGTCGCTGTACTGGACGTCCGTCCCGCCCGCGAACGAGACACGCGGCGAGGCGTGCACGGTGATGTCAGCGTCGTTGAGGTCGAAGAAGACGTTGCCGACGGCCTCGACCTTGATCCGGCCCTTGGTCGTCGCCACATCCGGGACGACCACGGACTCGCTGCCATCGTTGGGCGTGCTCTGCGCCAGCACGGTCGGGAAGGTGAGCCCGCCATCGGTGGAGAACGAGATCTTCACGTTCTTGGTGTTGATCCCGTTGCCGTCCGTCCCGGCGACATCCCAGGTGACGGCCTGCGACGAGCCGCCCGCGACAGCACCCGCGGCAGCCTGCGAGGTGACCTGGAACGGACCCGAGGTCGGCACCAGATGCACCGCGGTGTCAGCGAAACCGACGCCGCCACCGTTCTGCCGCCCGTCGCGGGCGGTCAGGCGGAAGTGCAGGGTGCGGGAGTTGTCGATACCGACCCAGTCGGCGGTCGGCAGGAACTCCGAGTAGCAGTCGATCAGCGCGGCCGGCACGTTCGTCGCCCCACCGGAGGCGGGCGGCGGCGGGGCGGCCGGGCAGGCGCCGGTCTTGGCGTTGGTGTTGTTCGCCGCGATCTGCGCCAGGTCCGGGAAGTCGCGCGTCGGGTTGGTGTTCACCGCGTTCTCGCCCGGCGAGTAGTACTTCAGCGTGTCCTCGGCGGACACGATCGCCGCCGTGCCGAACTGGCGGAACAGCGGGCCGTCCTTCTTGGTGTTGTTCACCAGGCCGGTGCCGTTGACGCCGCCGATGTCGTTCTGCTCCCACATGTAGGTGACCGTGTCGCCGTCGGCGTCGGTCGCCTTGCCGGTCAACGAGAACGGCGTGCGCACCGGGATGGTGTACTGCTCTGGCGTCTGGACGACCGGGGCGTGGTTGGTGGTGTCCTCGACCTTGTTGCCCTTGTTGTCCACCGGGCCACCCTTGATCGACTCACCGACGAACCCGGTGGCGCCGTGCGGGTTGAGGCCCAGCTTCGGGACGTTCTTGCCGGCCAGCGTGCCGCCGAAGGTGACCTGGAACCCGGTGTCGTCCAACGGGATCGGCCGCCAGTCGGGCTGGTCGCCGAACCCGGCCACGGTGACAGTCGCGCCCGCGGGCCAGCCCACGATGCCCTCGATCGCCGCCTTGATCCCGGCCGTCGTGTAGTTGACGCCACGAACGATCGGCGCGGACTGACGGCCGTTCCAGCTCACCGTGAACGTGTCGCTGCCGTCGAAGTCGCGCAGCGCGACGTCCTGCTGTTCGTTGATGTCCGGCAGGTTCGCGGTGGTGTACCCGGTGATCTCGGTGAAGCTGCGCTGCGACCAGTACGGGTCACTGTGCGGCTGGAGGTTGTCCTGCTGGCAGATACCCGCGTACGCCATGATCGACGAGCCACTGCCCGGCTCGACCGACGTCGACGGCTCGCGGTTCCCGGTGGAGCAGTTCCACTCGGTGCCGTTGAACGGGTGGTTGCCGCCGAACTGGTGGCCCATCTCGTGCGCCACGTAGTCGACCGCGTAGAAATCACCGACCGGCGTCGGCAGACCGGTGCAGCCCACGGCCTTCTCAGTGCCGCCCACCACACCGAGACCCGCGATACCGCCGCCGTTCACGCCGAGACCGAGGTGGCCGATGTCGTACTTGTCCGCACCGACCAGCTGGCCCAGCACGACACCCGTCGCGTACAGCGTCGGGATGTCGCAGAACTGCAGCTCCTCCGGCTTGTAGCACGGGGCCGCGCCACATGGGCCGTTCGGCAGGCTGGCCAACTCGGGCGTGTTCAGGTTGGTCTTGTCGGTGTCGTTGATCAGCACGAGCCGGATCGCGGTCTCGTCCTCGTAGATCTGCGTGACCCGACACGTCACGAAGGGCTTGCCGGGGAGGTTGCG
>CBIMJO010001246.1:0-3696 GCA_966244135.1 uncultured Actinocrispum sp.
GGAACGCGTGCGAGACAGTCAGCCGCCTGGACTTCTCGAATTGCGCGGCGATCGCCAGGACCTCGTCCTCGTCACCAGCGATCACCACGGACTCGGGGCCGTTCACCGCCGCGATGCCGACGCGGCCGGTGAGCAGCGGCAGGACCTGCTCCTCGGTGGCACGCAACGAGACCATCGCGCCGTCCGCGGGCAGGGCCTGCATCAACCGGGCGCGGGCGGTGACCAGCGAGCACGCGTCCTCGAGCGAGAACACCCCGGCGACGTGCGCCGCCGCGATCTCGCCGATCGAGGGCCCGACCAGGTGGTCCGCCCGGACGCCCCACGACTCCAGCAACCGGAACAGAGCCACCTCGAACGCGAACAGCGCGGGCTGCGTGAACTCGGTCTGGCTCAACGCCTCCGCGTCCTCGCCCCACATCACCTCGCGCAGCGCGGGGTCCAGACCAGCCAAGACCTCATCGAAAGCCGCGGCGACCACCGGGAAGCGCGCGTACAGCTCGCGGCCCATGCCCAGTCGCTGGGATCCCTGGCCGGTGAACAAAAACGCCGTTCTCGTCACCGATCCGGTCACCACACCTCGGGTGACGCCTGCATTGCCTTCGGCCAGTGCGGTCAGCCCGGCGATGGCGGTCCCACGGTCGGAGGCCGTAATGGCCGCCCGGTGCTCGAAGGACGCCCTCGACGTCACCAAGGAGTATGCGAGATCCGTGAGGTCATCGTCCACAACGGACAGCAGCCGCTCGGCCTGGGCCCGCAGCGCGTTCGGCGTGCGACCGGACAGCACCAGCGGAACAGCCGCCGGAGTGACCTCGGACTCGACGATCGGCTCTGCGTCGGGGCCCTGCTCGAGGATGACGTGAGCGTTGGTGCCGCTGATGCCGAACGAGGAGATGCCGGCCCGCCGCGGGTGCCCGGTCTCCGGCCAGGCGGTCTGCTCGGTGAGCAGCTCGATCGAGCCGGACTCCCAGTCCACATGGGACGTCGGTGAGTCGACGTGCAGCGTCTGGGGCAATACACCTTCACGCAGCGCGTACAGCATCTTGATCACACCGGCGATGCCTGCGGCCGACTGAGTGTGACCGATGTTGGACTTCACCGAGCCCAGCAGCAACGGCGTTTCGCGGTCCTGGCCGTAGGTAGCGAGCAGGGCCTGAGCCTCGATCGGGTCACCGAGAGCCGTACCCGTGCCGTGCGCCTCGACCGCGTCAACGTCCGAAGCGGACAGTCCGGCACCGGCCTAGGCGGCGCGGATCACGCGCTGCTGGGAAGGGCCGTTGGGGGCGGTGAGGCCGTTGGACTCGCCATCCTGGTTGATCGCCGAACCTCGCAGTACAGCCAAGATCTGGTGGCCATTGCGGATCGCGTCGGACTGGCGCTCCACAACGACAATGCCAGCGCCCTCGGACCAGGAAGTGCCGTCCGCGCCGTCGGCGAACGACTTGCAGCGGCCGTCGGGCGCGATCCCGCCGGTCACACCGGGAGTGATGAACGCGCCCGGAGTAGCCATGACGGTCACACCACCGGCCAGCGCCAGCGAGCACTCCCCGGCGCGGAGAGCCTGCGCGGCCAGGTGCAGAGCGACCAAAGAGGACGAACACGCGGTGTCGACGGTCAGCGCCGGACCTTCGATACCCAGGATGTACGAGACACGGCCAGAAAGCACGCTGCCCGCGGCGCCGGTTCCGATGAAGCCCAGGGACTCCGATGGGAACTCGACGCCCGAGCCGTAGTCGTGATAGCTCATCCCAGAGAAGACGCCGGTCTGGCTGCCGCGCAGGGAGTTCGGATCGATCCCCGCGGACTCCAGGGCCTCCCAGGAGATCTCCAGCATGATCCGCTGCTGTGGGTCCATCGACAGCGCCTCGCGCGGCGAGATCCCGAAGAACCCGGCGTCGAAGTCACCCGCGTTGGTCAGGAACCCGCTGTGCTGGCCGGTGAACTGGTCCAGGTCCCAGCCTCGGTTGTCCGGGAACGCGGTCAGCCCCTCGCGGCCCTCGGACACCATCTGCCACAGGTCACCAGGAGTCCTTACCCCGCCGGGGAATCGGCAGGCCATGCCGACGATCACGATCGGGTCGTCGCTGACCGGTCCCGCGAAGGTGACTGTGGTGCCTCGAACCGACTCGCCCACAACGAGTTCGGCCAGCAGGTACTCGGCGACCGCGAGCGGTGTCGGGTAGTCGAAGACCAAAGTGGACGGCAACGCCAGTCCGGTGGCCGTGTTCAGCTGGTTGCGCAGCTCGACCGAGGTGAGCGAGTCGAAGCCGAGCTGGCGGAACTCGCGCGTGGTGTCGAGCAGGTCCGGGGAGCTGTGTCCGAGCACGGCGGCGGCACGTTCGCGCACAACGCCGACCAGGAATTCGATCCGCTCGGCAGGCGACAGGTCGCGCAGCTGGTCCTGCAGTGCGATCGTTCCCGCGGAGGACTTCGCCTGCCTCCGGGACTTCGTCGCGCCGACGATGTTGCGCAACAAGGGGGTGACTTCACCCTGTGCCCGCAGCGCGGACAGGTCCAGGCGAACCGTGACACACACCGGCTCGTCGGAAAGCATCGAAGTGTCGAACATGGACAGACCCTGTTCGGCACTGATCGCGGGCACGCCCGCGGCCTTCATCCGGGCGACGTCCGCATCGGACAGGCCAGCGGTCATGCCGCTGGCCGCGTGCCACGGTCCCCACACCAGCGAGGTCGCCGGAAGCCCTTCGACGGCTCGCCTTTCGGCCAGCGCGTCCAGGAAAGCGTTCGCGGCAGCGTAGTTGGCCTGTCCTGGGCCACCCATCGCGCCCGACACCGAGGAGAACAG
Source organism: uncultured Actinocrispum sp. (assembly GCA_966244135.1). Classification (GTDB taxonomy): domain Bacteria; phylum Actinomycetota; class Actinomycetes; order Mycobacteriales; family Pseudonocardiaceae; genus Kibdelosporangium. Next base: position 2,804 of record CBIMJO010001246.1, read on the forward strand.
TATGAACGCGGCCAGGTTCCGGTCCTTGGTGGCCTCGTGCAGGTACCAGGCGGCGTCGGCCTTGGCGCGCAGCACTGGCGCGAACCGGTCGGGGGTCAGCGTGGCGATCATGCCGTCGTCAAGCACACCGGCCGTGTGGATCACGACGTTCAGGTCCGGAATGCTCTCGACCAGCGCGTCAACCGAGTCTCGATCGGACACGTCGCTCGCCACGATGTCGACCTCGGCGCCGTGCGCGATCAGCTCGGCCTGCAGTTCCAGGGCACCGGGCGCGTCCATGCCCCGGCGGCTGGTCAGCACGAGCTTGCGAACGCCCCGCTCCCCCACCAAGTGGCGAGCGAGTTGAGTGGCCAGGCCGCCGGTGCCACCGGTGATCAGGACAGTGCCGTCCCACTCGGCGGGCATGGTCAGCACGACCTTGCCGACATGCTTGGCCTGGCTGATGAACCGGAACGCATCCCGTGCCCGGCGCACATCCCAGGTCTTCACTGGCACGGGCCGCACCGAACCGGCCTCGAACAGCGCCAGCAGTTCGGCCAGCATCTCGTGGATCCGGTCCGGTCCCGCGTCCAGCAGGTCGAAGGCACGATAGTCCACACCGGACTCGGTGCGGATGTCCGTCTTGCCCATCTCGCGGAACCGCCCACCCGGGGCCAGCAATCGCAGCGAGGCGTCGATGAACTCGCCGGACAGCGAGTTCAGCACGACGTCCACACCACGGCCATCGGTCACCGCACGGAACTTCTCCTTGAAGTCCAGCGTGCGCGAGGAAGCGATGTGGTCTTCGGCAACTCCCAAGGCCCGCAGCGTGTCCCACTTGCCCTCGCTGGCGGTCGCGAACACCTCCGCGCCCAGGTGCTGCGCGAGCTGAATCGCCGCCATACCAACGCCCC
>CBIMJO010001247.1:0-3695 GCA_966244135.1 uncultured Actinocrispum sp.
AGTGCGAGACGAAGATGCCGTTGATCCGGTCCGAGCCGACCCGGGCCAGCGCCTACTTCGGGCGCCGATCGCTCATCCACCTGGACCCGCCTGAGCACGGTCCCGCCCGCAAGGCCGTGGTCGGCGAGTTCACCGTGCGCCGCATGGCCGGCCTGCGCCCGCGCATCCAGAAGATCGTCAACGAGCACATCGACGCGATGCTGGCCGGGCCGCGGCCCGCCGACCTCGTCCAGGCCCTTTCCCTGCCGGTGCCGTCCCTGGTCATCTGCGAGCAGCTCGGCGTGCCCTACGACGACCACGGCTTCTTCCAGTCCCGCAGCGCGGCCCTGCTGAGCCGCGCCCTCACCGCCGAAGCATGAAGCAGGCGCTCGCGCAGCGGCGCGACTACCTCGGGGACCTGATCTCTAAGAAGGCCGCCGAGCCGGCCGACGACCTGCTGGGTCGCCGGCCGCCCAGGGCAGCGACCCCGAGGACGTGGTGTCGCTGGCCTTCACGCTGCTGCAGGCCGGGCACGAGACCACCGCCAACATGATCTCGCTCGGCGTGGTGGCGCTGCTGGAGCGCCCGGAGGAACTGGCGGCGTTGCGCGAGGACCCGGCACGCTCACCTGGACTGCGCCGGGCCGCTCAACGCGGGCTGCGACGGCTCCGGTGGGCCGCGACGCTGGCCCGGTGCGCGCAGGTTCGGGTGCAGTACTGCTTCGAGCCGTTGCGCGAGAGGTCCACGAAAGTGGACCGGCAGGTCGGCCCGGCACAGACGCCGAGCCGAGCCGGGCCGAGCGTGGTGATCACGGAAGCCAGTGCGATCACCTGGCCGGCGAAGTCGAGCATCTGGTCAAGGGCGGTGAACACCGCGAAGGCATCGAAGTACGCCTCATCAACACCGGACTCGGCGTACCGCTGCAACTTGTCCGCGAGCGAGCCGACGGACGTGCCTGGTTCGAGGTTGATCCGCATGGCCGTCTTCAGCGCGTCGGGATCGCGGCCGGCGTCCTGCGCAGCTCGGCGCGCGATCGACCAGAGACGGTCTGCGCCCTCGTCCCGACCGTTGATCGACGCGGCGGCCGGCCGCCCGTCGACCCCGAGCCAGCCGACCCCGCTGCGGCCGACTCGGCGCATCGCGGCTTCGCTGGCACCGCCGATCCAGATGGGTGGCCCACCCGCCTGGACCGGACGCAGGTCGGCGTGGACCGGTGGCAAGGTGAAGAACTCGCTCTCCCACGACACGGATTGGTCGTCCACCACGCGTGCAGGAACGCCAGCATGTCATCGAACATCTTGCCGCGCCGGTGCCAGTCCGCGTTGCGCGCGATGTCGTACTCCTGCTGCATCCACCCCAGCCCCACACCAACGCCGAGGCGGCCGTCGCTGAGCATGTCGAGCGTGGTCAGCATCCGGGCGAGGTGTGGCGGCTCGTAGTAGAACGTGCTGAGCGTGCTGGAGTTCAGGCGAATCCGGCTGGTCGCCGCCGCGGCGACGGTCCACAGCAGCATCGGATCGAGGGAACGGCCCATCTGCGGCCCTAGGTCCAGATAGCTGCTATCCGCGTTACCCGGATAGCTGCTATCCACGTCAACCGGCGTGACCAAGCGATCGCCGACCCACAAGGTGTCGTAGCCAAGGTCTCGAGTCCGCGGCAGAACGCGCTCAGGGCGGGGGCGTCGCTGACGGCGGGCCCGACAATGGGAATCACGAAACCGAGCTGCATCGCGAGAGTCCCTCAGGCAGGATCGTTTGCCAATATTGATATCCGACATCGGTGGGTCGGTGGTCCATCAACCATTGTCAGGGCGCACGGCGCGCTGTTCGTCGACTGCCCGGCCCTGGGGGGCTCAGCCGGTGAATTCGTTGACGCCGAGGGCGAAGTCCCAATGGCCGACGCCGTTGCCGGCGAGGCCCATCGTGACCACGCCCGCTCCTTCCAGCCAGTGCGCCATTTTCAGGCCGCCGACGTCCAGCGGGCGCAGCCCGAGGCTCTCGATGAATGCCGCCACGCCCGCCTTGGCCTGCGCACTGTCGCCGGCGATGAAGACGTCGGGCCGGCCCTTCTCCAGGACACCACGGAAGACGGTGTTGAACGCCTTCACCACGCTGGCGCTTGCCGGGGCCACCTTGGCGGCTTCCTGCGCGATCGAGGTCTCCTCGCTGTGGGCCAGTCCGTCGAACGTGGCGTTGAAGGGGTTGCTGATGTCCACGATGACCTTGCCCGCGAGGGCGTCTCCGTACTCGGCGACGACCGGAACGACACCGTCGTACAACAGCGCCGTGATGACGATGTCCCCGGCCGGGACGGCGCCCCACGTACCCGTCGTCGCGCCGCCGCCCAGAGCCTTGGCCAGGTCATCGGCCTTGGCCTGATCGCGTCCCATGACCTCGACGGTGTTGCCGCCCGCCACCGCGAGCGTGCCGATGGTACGAGCCATGTTCCCCGTACCGATGAAGGTGATGCTGCTCATGAGGTGTGCTCTCTTCATGTTTCGAGGTGTGTTTTGCTCTGTCTCGTTCGCGACGGGCCACGCGTAGGGCGTCGGCCACGACATTTCTGGGCCACCTGCCGCGCCTTTCCCAGCACCTCCGGCTCGTCTGCCGCCGGCAGATGGGGATGCGTGGACCTGCCGCCATTCCGGAAAAGAAGGGCCAGGTCAGGGCGTGGGACGAGGGCATCCCGTGATCGTTACTCACCCTTGGTGCGCAGTTCCCAGGGCTGCATGCCGACGAGAGGCGCGAGGTGCCCCTGCATCTCGACGGCGGACGGCAACGGGCGCCAAAATATGGTTACCTCGGCGATCTTGCCGTCGGCGTCGAGCAGGATGTAGTCCATCCCGTTGACCGCCGTGTCTTCGATCTGCAGCCGGAAGAATGCGGCGTGGTGGGTCCCGCCGCTGAGGACCTCCCTGTAGGTGAGGTCCGCCGCCACCGTGGAGACGCCCCGGATGGATGCCGTGACGGCCTCGCGGCCGGTGAGCGGCTCATCGTTGAGCGGGCCGATCAGCACCACGTTCTCGGCGAGGACACGTGCGAGAGCGTCTTTGTCCGCGCCACCGTGCATGCAGTCGACGAAGGTCTCGACGGTCGAGCGGTGCTGGGCGAACGTGGTCATCGCTACTCCTCGATATGCATGAGACCCGGTCGGCCGACCCACAGTTCCGGGACGGCGCGCCAGATCATCAGGGCAATGAATTCCCGCACTGAGGATTGATCTCGTTCACGGCTTGCGGCCGGCGATCCCGACGATGCGGTCAGTGGACACCGACCAGTGTCCACGAACCATCGATAGCGCGCAGATTTGGTGCCCGCGCAACACTTCGGTGTGTTGCGGGTGTGCCCGGTATCTGCCAGTGCCTGGTGGTTCAGATGGCGGTGGTGCCGCCGTCGGCAACCAGTTCCAGGCCGTTGACGTAGCTGGAGTCTTCGGAGGCGAGGAACAGCGCGACGCCCGCGATCTCCTCGGGGCGGCCCATCTTCCCGCGGGGGATGAGGGACTCGAACGCGGCCTTGCTCGCCTCGTCGAACAGTTCCTCCTGTTTGGCGGTGGCGACCTGGCCGGGAGTCAGGACGTTGACCCGGATCTTGCGGTCGCGCAGCTCGTTGAGCCACACCCGGGCCCAGGCCTGCTGGACGGCTTTGCTGCCCGCGTAGAGACTCCAGCCGGGGAAGGCGCCGAGGGAGGCGTTGGAGCCGGTCATGAGGATGGAG
>CBIMJO010001248.1:0-3695 GCA_966244135.1 uncultured Actinocrispum sp.
TCGGAGAGCGACACCCGGCGCACCTCGAACTCACCGATGGTGCCCTCGGTGCGTCCAGTCGCGGCCGGGAAGTCCATGTCGATGACCATCAGGTGCTCGACGAACTGCGGCGCCCGGGTCAGCACCGCGCCCTCGGGCGTCACGACCAGCGAGTCACCGTCGAAGACGAGCTCGTCCTGGCCGCCGATCAGGTTCACGTAGACCAGGGGAGCGCCGGCCTCCTTGGACCGCCGTGCGACCAGCGGGAGGCGCTGGTCGTCCTTGTTGCGCTCGTAGGGCGAGGCGTTGGGCGACACGATCAGGTCGACCCCGGCCTGGCCGAGCGCCGCCACCGGGCCCCCGTCCTGCCAGATGTCCTCGCAGATCACCATGCCGACGTCGACGCCGTGCAGCCGCACGATGTCCAGGCTGGTGCCGGGCTTGTAGTAGCGGCGCTCGTCGAACACGCCGTAGTTGGGCAGGTGGTGCTTGAACTGGGTGGCCACCACCTCGCCCCGGTAGAGCACGGCCGCCGCGTTGCGCGGGCCCACCTCGTCCGCGTCCAGGTAACCGACCCAGGCGGCCACCTCCCCGCAGCCCGCGTCCGCCAGCCGTCCGGCCAGCTCCCGGACCGTGCGCTGGGAGGCCTGCGTGAACGACTCGCGGATCGAGAGGTCCTCGACCGGGTAGCCGGTCAGCGCCATCTCCGGGAACACCACCAGGTGCGCCCCCGACTCCGCCGCCTTGCGGGTCCACTCGACGATCAGGTCGGCGTTTCCGCCCAGGTCGCCCACCCTCGTGTTGACCTGCGCGGCGGCGATACGTAGCTGAGGCATGGTGACATCCTCCCGCATGTTTTCGCCTCTGAGGCGTAAATGTGGCGCACGGATCATCCCAGATCAGCAATGCTGCCTCACAGCACGACGCCCTACAACGGGTACGTACCCGCGTAGTTGACCGTGCACACGAGCACATCGCGCCGGGCGTCGACGCCGACGAGCGGGCTGGCGCTGTGCTTGAACCGGGTGTCGTCGAAGATCACGAAGTCGCCGGGCTGCAGGACGGTCTTCGCCACGATGCTCTCGTCGGCGATGTCGTGCAGGCTGGTCTCGGCGCCGTCACCCGCCTTGTCCAGCACGTAGATGACGATGAACCGCTCATGGTCCTGGTGTGGCCCGGTGACGACCTTGGTGCGGGTGCGGAACAGGTTCACCCCGAACGTGCCTTTGCTGAGCCGGTGCTGCTGGGGCACGCGGGAGAGCATCCCGGTGGTCCACTCCCGGAAGCCCGGGTGGCTCAGCAGGTCGATCCGGTCGAAGTCGCGCGGCCCTTCCCGGCCGGCCCGGTCGATGGCGACGGTGTGGTGGCTGGCGAGCTCGACCTCGTCCTCCGACGCCCAGTCGTACCGGATGACCTCACGCGCGCGTTCACGGTCGGCGGGGATGTCGCCGTCGTACCGGCGGACGATGTCCGGCGTGAAGAAAGCGGCGTGGAACTCCCGCCGGAAATCCGCGGTCAGCCCGAGCTCGCGCTCGTCACCGAGATGGAAACCGTCGGCCAGCATGTCGTTCCAGGCCGTCCGCAGGTTGTCCTGGCCGATCACGGGAATGGTCGAGTCGATCACTGTTCAGCCCCACAATAAGGTCGGCACTGCGCGTCAGTTGGTAAAGAACTCTTCTTTCACGGCGTGGATCAGCCGCCGGGACTCGTCCGGGTCGAGCGCGGTCCTGACCAGCTCGTCGTAGTAGCGCCGGTACCGGCCGACGCGGTCCTTCTCCTCGATGTAGAAGAATCCCGCGTGCGTCTCGACGCTGACGATGTCGCGATCGTAGTCGTCGAACTCGAAATACGCGTACATGCCGGTGCTGGTGAACGTCGGCGTCGCCGAGAATGGCAGCACGCGGAATTCGACATTCGACATTCTGGACTGTTCGATCAGATAGTCGAGCTGGCCGCGCATGATTTCGGCCGAGCCGACGAGCTGCCGCACGCTCGATTCGTGCGTCACCGCGATCAGCTGCAGCGCGGGCAGGTCCTGGTCCTCGCGGGACTTCAGCGCCGCCTTGCGCTTCTCCCGCACCTCCAGCAGCTGTTCGAGCTCGGAGGGCGAGCGCAGCGGCTCCATCCGCTTGAGCAACGCCCTCGTGTACTCCCTGGTCTGCAACAGCACCGGCAGCACCGGGATGGTGTAGACGCGGGCGATCGACGCCTCGGCCTCGGTCGCCAGGTAGTCGCTCAGGCCGCTCGACAGCAGATCGTAGTCCTCCCACCAGGCCCGCTCGCCCGCGGCGCGCGCCCAGCGGGTCAGCTGCCGGGCCTGGTCGGTGTTCTCGATCCGGTAGTGGCGGATCAGGTCGCGCACGTCCCGCGGCTGCGGCTTGCCCTGGGCGTTCTCCAGGCGGGAGAGCTTCGAGGTCGAGATCAGCAGGGCGGTGGCGACGTCTTCCAACGTGGCCCCGGAGGCCTCGCGCAGCTGTTTGAGGGCGTTGGCCAGTTGCTTGCGCGGCATCAGGGGACCGGGCATGTCCACCTCACCTGATCTCGGCTGCGGGTGATCTCGACAGTGGCGGCATGGGAACAACCTTGTGGGATTCCCACAAGCGCGGATCGTACACACCTGGCCAGTCAGTGGACCGCAACAGGCCACCATTTCGTTACGTGTCAACTAAAACGTACGTACATCCGGTGATCACGAGCCGGCGAGAAATGTGGGATCAGCCATTTTGGGAATTGCACAGCGACATGCCCAACCCGCATACTCCCAGTGGGAGGAGGAGAGTCATGAACACGCTTCAGGCGACGCCGCCCCACCACCGCGTGATCCTCGCCGTCGACATCGAGGACTCGACGAGCCGGACGAACACCGCGAAGGCCGCCCTCAGGCGAGTCATGTACGAACTGCTGGAGGAATGCCTGATCGCCAGCGGCGTCCCGGAGGAGTACCGGGACCCGCTGGTCGACCGGGGCGACGGGATCCTGGTCCTGATCCACCCGGTCGACGAGGTGCCGAAAACGTTGTTGCTCAGCGCGGTCGCGCCCATTCTGGAAACACTGTTGTCGAAACACTCGGACCAGTTTCCCGGGCGGAAACTTCGGCTCAGAGCGGTCGTGCACGCCGGTGAGGTGCACTACGACGGCCGGGGATGTTTCGGCGAGGCCCTGGACGTGGCCTTCCGCCTGCTGGACGCCGAGGAGGTCAAGGAGCGGTTCCGGCAGGTGGCGAGCCCGTTGTTGCTGGTCGTGTCCGACGACATCCACCAGTCGGTGGTGCGGCACGGCTATGACGGCATCGACACCAGGGACTACGTGCCGGCCGCGTTCGTGAACGTGGCCGGCACGGTTCGCCTCGGCTGGAGCAGGACCGCTAGCGCTCCGCGCGGATCTTCTTCACTTGTGCCCGGACCTTCTTGAGGGCCTGCTCCGCGTCGGAGTCGAACGGGTTGTCGTAGACCATGTAGGTCCACGTGGAGGTCGGCCGCTTGAGGCCGGCCTCTTCCAGTTCGGCGCCCTTCTCGCTGATCTTCACCGTGTCGAAGCTGGACTCGGCCGTCTCGTGCGCCTCCGGCACGATCTGGTTGAACTCCGGCACCACCGCGCGGTGGAACTCGTCGATCGGCGTCTCCTTGGCCAGCGCCCGCAGGTGCACGGTCTCCCGGACATCCGCGGTGAACCCGAGGTGGTCGACCCAGTGGCGGTCCAGGTGGTACAGCAGGATC
>CBIMJO010001249.1:0-3694 GCA_966244135.1 uncultured Actinocrispum sp.
GGTGCGGTCGGCTGTGTTGAGAGGCCGATCATGGTCCGGCCGCTGGCGTCGTCGGCTGGTGTGAGCAACTGCTGCTGTGTGGCGGTGTCGGTGCGGGGCAACGACTGGATCTTGGCGATGGCCGCGTTGAGCTGGTTCACCAGATCCGGGTCTTGGCCGAGGGTCTGCGCGGCCTTGACCGCCACCGGGAAGAACGCCTGCATCGCGGCGATGTCCGTGGTCGGATCCGTGACGTCCCACTGGGTCTCGTGCGCGTTCGACCGGGTGTGCAGCTTGCCGTCGCCGCCGGTAGTGGCGTGGGACAACAGGAACTGGGCGGCGCCGCGGATCAGCGGATAGTTGGCCTGCAGGAACGCGCGGTTGTCGGTCATCTGGTAGGTCCACCAGATCCACAGGCCGATCTCCGCGCCGGTGGTGACGTTCAGCGAGTTCCACGTCGGCGTAATCGTCGAGTCGCAGGACGCGTTGCTCGCCGCTGCACCGCCGTCGTAGTAACCGTTCCCGTTGAACCGCATCGTCTCCGGCACGCACAACCCCTGCCGCCCGGGCATGTGGCCCTGGGTCCAGGACGCGATCGCGTTGATGTTGTCCCGGTACAACCGGAAGTACGGGTCATTCAGGCTGTTGAGGCCCGCGGACATGTTGGCCAGCATCTGCATCCGCAGGTTCCAGAACCAGTAGCCGCTCGGGTACCAGTCGCGGTGGTCCTGCGAGAACGTGAACAGGTCGGCCACCCCCGCCTGCGAACCCGGCAGCACGCCCCGGCTCTGCGCCGCGCTCAGGTACAGGTTGATGGTGCGCAGGTTCTCGACGTAGTCGCCGATGCCGTCCGGTGAGCTGATCTTGATCAGCCCGGCCGTGTCCCAGTGGCTGTGCCAGAACGACAGGTGCCCGGACCGCACGTCCGCCCGGGTGGTGTCGCCGTTGATCACCGAGTTCGCGGTGGCGATGGCGTCGCCGCCGGTCCACGACGGGGCCGCGACCACGATCCGGTACGAGCCGTCCGCGTTGGGCTGGAACGAGACCTGCGCGGTGCGTGTGTCCGGAGTGGACGCTGCGACGTTGCGGCCGCCCGCGCTGATGCCGGTCATCGCGCCGAACGTCCGGCCCGAGTTGCCGGTCGCGGTGTTGTCCACCCAGGTCTCGGCGAGCGTCGCCACTCCCCCGGACGCCCGCGCCTGCGGTGACCGCGGACTCCACAGCTTGACCTGCGCGGTCTGCGTGCTGTTCGGGTCGGCGCCGGTCACGTCGACGACGAGCTGCTGAGTGTCCGCGCGAACGTACGCGGTCATCGTCATTCCGCCGCCGGACTGGCGCAGCATGCCGTCGTACAGGTCGAGGCGGCCGGTGAAGTCGGCGGCGCCGGTCAGCCGCGACAGCCCTGGGATCACCACCTGCCCCAGCGACTTGCGGTCCGGGAACGTGTCCGTCCGGTTGAGCTGCGCGGTGAACCCGCCCGCGGCCCAGACGGCCGCGCCCAGCTGACCGTTGCCCAACGGCATGGACTCGGTGGCGGCGGTGTTCGGCCGGCCGAGCATGACATCGGACCTATGCACGAGGTTGGGTCTGTCGACCACGAACGAGCCGTTCTGCCAAGCCGTGGTGGCCGGAGCGGCACCGGCGGGCGCTCCGACACTCACCAACGACAACAGAACCAATGAGGACAGGCATAAGACGCGGCGTCGAGTCATCGGCCATCCACTCAGATTAGTTCAATGCATGAATTAACCGAAGGACAGCGTAAGCAGACCGTCACAGGCAGTCAAGGTATAGATCGGATGTATCCCCATTAACCGGTCACGAGCGAGAGCGCTTCCACGGCACCCGGAAAACGATCTTGCAGTACGGTGCCGGTCATGACCACGGACGGCTGGCTGACCGACACCCGCATCTCCTACGACACCGTGGCGGTCAGCTACCTCGAGATCATGCGCGACTCATTGGCCGGCCTGCCGTACTTACGCATGGCGCTGGCCTTGTTCGCGGAGAAAGCACAGAACGGGCCGGTGGCCGATATCGGTTGCGGCCCAGGGCAGATCACCGCGCACCTGAACGGCCTGGGCGTCGACGCGTTCGGCGTCGACCTCTCCCCCGGGATGATCGAGCTCGCGCGGAAGAACCATCCCGGGCTGCGCTTCGAGGTCGGCTCGATGACGGAGCTCGACCTGCCGGACGAGTCCGTGGCGGGCCTGATCGCTTGGTGGTCGCTGATCCACATCCCGGACGACGAGATACCCGGCGTCTTCAAGCACTTCCGCCGGGTGCTGCGCCCGAACAGCCCGCTGCAGCTCGGTTTTCACGTGGGCGACGAGTCGAAGCTGAAGACCGAGGGCTACGGTGGCCACCCGATGAAGGTGCACGTCCACCGCCGCCGGCCCGAGCAGGTCGCGGAGTGGTTACGCCAGGCCGGGTTCACCGTCGAGGCCGAGCTGCTGATGGACCCGCACGACAAGCCGAGCGCGATCCTGTTCGCCCGCGGGTGACTCAGCTCTTGGCGGGCGCGTCCGCGTCGAGGTCCTGAACCAGCAGGGCGGCCAGCTCGGCCAGGGCCGCCTCGGCGCCCTCGCCCTCGGCGGTCAGCTCGACCTCTTCGCCACCGGCAACGCCCAGTGACATCACGGCGAGAATGCTAGCTGCGGGCACACCCGCGGTGCCCGGGCGGCCGATCAGCACCGGGACCGGCTGGCGGGCGGCGGCCTGCACCAGCAGCCCGGCGGGACGGGCATGCAGGCCGACGGCAGATCCGATCTTCACTCGCGTGGTCGCCATGTCACTCCCTTGTCAGCATGTCGAGAGGACACGGTAACCACGGCGAATGTGGTTACGCAAGGGTTTCGTTTGGTTTTATGTTGGATTGCGTGGTTACACCATGACCATCTTGGGTCCCGCGGCGCCGATCTCGGCCGCGACCTCGGAGTCGATGGCCGAGTCGGTGATGAACGTGTCGATGTCGCCCAGGTCGGCGAACCGGGAGAAGTGGTCGTTGCCGACCTTGGTGTGGTCGGCCAGCAGCACGCACCGGCGGCCGCACGCGATGGCCGCCTTCTTCACCATCGCCTCCGCGGGATCGGGCGTGGTCAGCCCGCGCTCGACGGAAACCCCGTTGGTGGCGATGAAGGCGACCTCGACGAAGGTGTCCCGCAGCGCCTGCAGCGCCCACGCGTCGACCGACGCCAGGGTCCGGCTGCGCAGCCGCCCGCCGACCAGCATCACCGTCACGTTGGGCCGGGTGATCAGCGACAGCGCGATGTTGACCGAGTGCGTGACGATGGTCAGGTCCCGGTCCACCGGCAGCGCGTCGGCGAGCTTGGCCGTGGTCGAGCCCGCGTCGAGCAGGATCGTCCCGTTCTCCGGCAACTCCGCCAGCGCGGCCTTGGCGATTCGAGTCTTCTCGTCGGTCATCACCGTCTCGCGCACCGACAGGGCCGGCTCGAACCCCAGGCGCTCCACCGGGATGGCGCCGCCGTGGACCCGCCGCAGCACACCGTGGCGTTCCAGTACGGTCAGGTCCCGCCGGATCGTCTCGGTGGTGACGTCGAACTCCTCCGCGAGCGCGGCCACGTCCACACGCCCCTTCGCGCGGGCCCGCTCGAGGATCACCTGCTGTCGTTCCTCCGCGTACATGGATGTGACTTTATGTGGGTTCACACAACTCGGCAACGAAGAATCAACATCCGCCCCTTGCAAAGCCACA
>CBIMJO010001250.1:0-3687 GCA_966244135.1 uncultured Actinocrispum sp.
AGCGGCCACCGCGTCCTGTACCGCGAGGTTGATGCCGACGCCGCCGATCGGTGACATGGCGTGGGCCGCGTCCCCGATGCACAGCAGGCCGTCGGTGTGCCACTGGTGCAACCGGTCCAGCTTCACGTTGAGGACCTTGACGTCGTCCATCGTCGTCAAGGTGGTCATCCGGTCGGCCAGGTCCGGGTTGATCCGGATGATCCGCTCACGGAACTTTTCCAGGCCCTCGGCACGCAGCTCCGGGTCGAAGCCCTTCCTGGCCAGGTAAGCGCACTGCCAGAACTCGCCGCGGTTGATCTGCAGGAGCAGCTCGCCCGCGTTGAAGTTCAGCCGCAGGCCACCGGTCTCGGCCTCCTCGGTCTCGTGCCGCGGCACCCGGAACCACCACGCGTCCAGCGGTACCGGGAACTCCTCCGGCCGCAGGCCCGCTTCCCGGCGCAGCAACGACGAACGCCCGTCGCACGCGACCACGAGGTCCGAGTACAGCGAGCCTTCCCCGTCGGGATCCTTGTACGTGACGCCGACGATCTTGCCGCCGTCCCGGATCACGCCGGTGACCTCGGTGTTCATCCGCAGCGTGTACGCAGGCTCCTGCTTGCCCGCATCCGCCAGCAGGTCAAGGAAATCCCACTGGGGGACCATGGCGATGTAGTTGTACGGCGCGCGAAGCCTGCTCACGTCGCCCAGCACCATCAGGCCATCCGGCCCGGGAATGCCCACCTGCTGCAACCTGCTCTGCGGCAGGGCGCGGAACTGCTTGCCCAGCCCCAGTTCGTCGATGAGCCGGACGGTGGACGCGTGCACTGTGTCGCCGCGGAAGTCCCGCAGGAAGTCGCCGTGCTTCTCCAGCACCGTCACCTCGACGCCGGCCCTGGCCAGCAACAACCCCAGAACCATCCCGGCTGGCCCGCCCCCGGCAACGACGCACGTTGTGCGCTGCATGTTCGAACCCTCCTCCAAGTTCAACGCCTGTTGAATAACTCTAGGGTGCTCTTCCAGGGCTGCCACGTCAAGGCTCTGTCACCCGGTTAGGCTCATCGGTGCTATGAACACGCAATCGCTCGCGGGCGTCCGAGTCCGCTTCTGCCCGTCGCCGACCGGTAACCCGCACGTCGGACTGGTCCGCACGGCCCTGTTCAACTGGGCGTTCGCCCGCCACAACGGCGGTGAGCTGGTGTTCCGGATCGAGGACACCGACGCCGCGCGCGACTCCGAGGAGAGTTACGCGGCGATCATCGACACCTTGACCTGGCTGGGAATCGACTGGGACGAGGGGCTGGAGGTCGGCGGTGACCACGGCCCGTACCGGCAGAGCCAGCGCGGCGAGATCTACGCGGACGTCGCGCGCCGCCTGCTCGAGGCCGGCGAACTGTACGAGTCCTTCTCCAGCGCCGAGGAGATCGAGGAACGGCGCAAGGCGGCCGGCCAGGACCCGAAGCTCGGCTACGACAACGCCGACCGCGACCTGACCGGCGAGCAGAGGGCGGAGCTGCGCGCCCAGGGCCGCGAACCCGTGCTGCGCCTGCGGATGCCGGACGAGGACATCACGTTCGCCGACTACATCCGCGGCGAGGTCACGTTCAAGGTGGGCACGGTGCCGGACCCGGTTCTGGTGCGCGCCAACGGTGCTCCGCTCTACACCCTGACCAACCCGGTGGACGACGCGATGATGCGCATCACGCACGTCCTGCGCGGCGAGGACCTGCTGCCGTCCACCCCGCGGCAGATCGCGTTGTTGCGCGCGCTCAAGCGGATCGGCGTCGCGGAGTCCATTCCGGACTACGCGCACCTGCCGCTGGTGCGCGGCGAGGGCAACCGCAAGCTGTCCAAGCGTGACCCCGAGGCGAACTTCTCCTACTACCGCGACCGCGGGTTCCTGCCCGAGGGCCTGCTGAACTACCTGGCGCTGCTGGGCTGGGCGATCGCCGATGACCGGGACGTGTTCAGCATGTCCGAGATGGTGCAGGCGTTCGACATCAGCAAGGTCAGCTCCAACCCGGCCCGGTTCGACCTGAAGAAGGCCGAGGCGATCAACGGCACGCACCTGCGCGCCTTGTCCCAGGCCGACTTCGTCGAGCGCACCCTGCCGTACCTGTCGGCGGCCGGCCTGATCGGCGAGAAGCCCACGGACGAGCAGCGGGATCTGTTCACCCAGGCGGCACCGCTGATCCAGGAACGGATCGTGGTGCTGTCCGACGCGGTGGCGATGGTGCGGTTCCTGTTCGAATCCGAAGAGGACTTCGCGCCCGAGCCGGAGTCCGCGGCCAAGGCGCTCGGCGAGGACGCCCAACCGGTGCTGGACGCGTCGATCACCGCCCTGGAAGGCGTTGCCGAGTGGCGGACACCCGCCATCGAGGACGCGCTGAAGGTCGCGCTCATCGACGGAATGGGCCTCAAACCTCGCAAAGCGTTCGCACCCGTGCGAGTCGCGGTGACCGGCCGGACCGTCTCACCACCGCTGTATGAGTCGATGGAACTGCTGGGCCGCGAGCGCACGCTCACCCGGATGAGGCGGGCCCGTAACACTTGAGGGCCATCGACGCGATACAGGCAGTTTGACCGTCATTCGATGATCAACGGCTTAACCGTGTCAGTGACCCAACAATCACCTCCTTAGCCGAATCGGAAACCAGGGGAACGCGCCTATCGTCCTTGGATGGCATCAGCGCTGACGTTGCGGGCGGATCTTCCCGGACTCGTGGCGAATCCACCGGAAATCAAGGCCGTCTGCCTGGACGTCGACGACACCCTGGTCGATTTCACCAGATCGGCCAGAGCCGCATTATTCGCGCTGATCGGCCGGGACGACATGTGGCTGGCATGGCAGCGGGTCACCGACGAGTTCGTGGCCCGCGCCGTTGCCGGTGAACTGGATCCCCAGTCGATGCGTGAGCACCGCACGAAGGCATTTTTCGCCGAACAGCTGGGGATCCAGTTGGACGACGGCACGGTGGCCGTCCTGGAGGCCCGGCGGCTGACCCAGATGTGCCGCAGCTGGCGGCTGTTCCCCGACGCGCTGCGCTGCCTCGACTGGCTGCGCGCGGCCGGCCTGAAGGTCGCCGCTGTGACCAACGCCTCGGGCCCGCAGCAGCACACCAAGATCGCCGCCATGGGCCTCACCCGCTACTTCGACGTGGTCGTGATCGCCGGCGAGGTCGGTGTCGCCAAACCCGATCCGCGCATCTTCCACGACGCCTGCCAGCGGCTTCAGGTCCAGCCACACCAGGCGGTGCACATCGGCGACCGCCTCGACCTCGACGCGTGCGGAGCACGTGACGCAGGTCTCCACGGCGTCTGGCTCAACCGCGACCCGGCCTTCCAAGTGGTCCCACCCCCGGGCGTGCACACCATCGCGGACCTCGACGACCTGCCTGAACTGCTGGTCTGGGAGTACGCGGGCGTGCCGGCCCCCAGACGGTGACCCCGGTTTTTAACCACGTGGCCACATGGTCTACTATCTCTCTCGTTGGCGGTACAGACCTGAGTCAGTGACGCCAGTGGGGTATGGTGTAATTGGCAGCACGACTGATTCTGGTTCAGTTAGTCTAGGTTCGAGTCCTGGTACCCCAGCGAGAGAGTCCAAACACCATGTGCTAGGATTCCCTCAACGAAAAACTGAAAACAAAGTTCTTGGCCCCGTCGTCTAGCGGCCTAGGACGCCGCCCTCTCAAGGCGGTAGCGCGGGTT
>CBIMJO010001251.1:0-3683 GCA_966244135.1 uncultured Actinocrispum sp.
CAGCTTCGCGGCCTCGACGGCCTGGTTGGTGTGCAGGATCATCCGCTGGGCGAATAAGCTGTCCGGATTCCCCGGCGGCAGCTCCTTCACCCCACACGCGGCCAGCAGGCAGGCAACGACCAGCACAACCACCCTCTTCACACTCCGAGATACGGGCGCCGCCCGCGCTCGGTTCACCACACGGATGCGGGCCGAACGGGCGGGAGTGACGCCGAGCGTGGTGCACTACCACTTCCCGTCGATGCCGGCGTTGCTGAACGAGGCCGCCGTCACGGCCATGCGCATGGTTGTGTCCGAAGTGGACGGTATGACGGCCACCGCCGGGTCGCCACGGGAACTCGTCGCGGGAATGCTCTCTTCGGTGGCGCGGTACGACGGCGCCGATCCGATGCCATTGCTGTTCATCGAGACCTATCTCGCGGCCACGCGGGATGCCCGGCTCAGGGCCCAGATCGAGGAGATCATCACGGGCGCCCGCGAGCGGATCGGCACATGGCCCGCGGGACAAGGGATCGCCGAGTCCAGCGAGACCGCGGCCGTGCTGCTGGCGGCCATCGACGGCCTGTTGCTGCATCGCGGTCTGGGATCCGCACCGGACACCGCGGCGCTGGGGATCGTCCTGAGGAGGCTGATTCCGGAGGGGTGAGATGAAAGTTGTCATTTGTGGCGCGGGGATTGCCGGGCTGGCGCTGGCGAACGCGTTGCGCTGCGAGGTCACGGTGCTCGAGCGGAGCCCAGGACCGCGCACCCAGGGGTATATGATCGACTTCTTTGGGGCCGGATACGACGCCTGCGAGACGATGGGCCTGCTGCCGGCGGTCGACGAGGCTTCTTACAAGGTCACCGAGGCCAGCCTGCTCGATGACCGCGGCCGCCGCCGGGGCGCGATCGACTACGACCAGTTCGCGAAGGCCGTGGACGGTCGCCTGCTGAGCGTGATGCGGCCGGACCTCGAACGCGTCCTGCACGACTACCTCCCGTCCACAGTGGATCTAAAGTTCGGCACGAGCATCACCGCCGTGCAGAACACACCGGACGGCGTCCGGTGCACTGTGGACGATGGCACGCAGATCGAGGCGGACCTGTTGGTGGGCGCGGACGGCATCCACTCGACCGTCCGGGATCTCGTTTTCGGGCCGCGGGAACTGCGGTATCTGGGGTTCCACACCGCCGCGTTCATGTTCGACTCGCCGGAGATCCACGCGGCGGTGCGCGGCCGGTTCGTGCTGACCGACACCATCGGCCGGCAGATGAGGTTCTACGCCTTGCGGAACGGGCGGGTCGCGAGCTTCGCCGTGCATCGCACCCCCGACCCGGCACTGCCAAAGGACACCCAGGCCGCGATCCGCGACACGTACGCCGGTCTTGGCTGGCTTGTGCCGCAAGCACTCGAGCAGTGCCCACCCTCGTCCGAGATCTACTACGACCAGGTGGCACAGATCGAGATGCCATGCTGGAGCAAGGATCGGGTGGTACGGCCCGGTGACGCCTGCTACGCGGTGTCGTTGATGGCCGGCCAGGGCGCGTCGCTGGGGATCGCCGGGGCCTACGTGCTGGCCGATCGGCTGGCGTCGACGGCCTCGATTCCGTTGGCGTTGACGGAGTACGAACGGTAGTGGCGGCCGATCGCCGAAGAGAGGCAGCGAACCGGGGCGCGCTGGTTCCTGCCCGGGTCCGCGGTGACGCTCGCGATGCGGCGCCTCGCGTTGCACGCCGCCCGGCTGCCTGGGCTCAGCCGGGTGTTCGCCGGTGCCATCTCGGGCAAGCCGAGCGGGTTGATCACGAACCTGGCGCGCTGACCGGGCCGAGCGCGACCGGGATGTCCACACCCTCGGGTCTGGGTTCCTTGAGTTCCACGAAGATCGCACGCGTGTCGGTGGATCCGACGTTCTCGCCGATGTGCTCCTGCGCGGGCACCCAGCGGACCTCGCCCGCGGGCAGCTCGACCATCGCCTCCCGGCCACCGGCCGAGACGCGTCGGGAGAACGAGCTGAGCGTGACCATCACGCTGTCCGGGTGGCTGTGCGGAGCGGTGCGATCGCCCGGCTGGTCACCGTAGGCCAGCACGCGGACGCGGTCGTTCTCGAAGATCACCTTGTACAGATCGGGGTTCGTCGATGCGGGGTCCATGACGCCTCCTTCGTGGGACTGATGTACCATGATGGCATGCAAGTCCCATATGAGTCCACCGGCCGCCACCGGCAGAAGAGCCGCACCCGGGATGCGCTGGTCGCCGCCGCCCGGGCGTTGCTGGCGCGCGGGGTCTCACCTGGGGTCGAGGAGGTCGCCGAGGAGGCGGGGATCTCGCGGACCACTGCCTACCGGTACTTCCCGAACCAGCGCGCGCTCCTCCTCGCGGCGCACCCCCAGATCCAGGAACGCACGTTGTTACCCGAGGACGCGCCGCGGGATCCGGTGGCGCGGCTGGACATCGTCATGCAGGAGTTCGTCCGGATCACCCTCGACTGGGAGCCGCAGCTGCGCACCCAGCTGCGGCTGTCGCTCGAACCCGGCACGGAACAGCCCGTCCTGCGCCAGGGCCGGGCCATCGGGTGGATCAAGGACGCGCTGGAACCGTTACGGGCGACCCATCCGGCGGTGGACGTCGACCGGCTCGCGGTGGCCATCCGGTCGGCTACCGGCATCGAGTCGCTGATCTGGCTGACCGACATCGGCGGGCTGTCGCGGGAGGAGGCGACGGAGGTGGTGATGTCCTCGGCCAGGGCGCTGCTGCGGGCCGCAATGCTGTGTTCCTAGTGTGTGGCGGGTTTCCGGATACTGACCGTTATGCGCAAGGGGCTGGAAGGCAAACTGCTGGAGGCGGCCGCGCCGCTGCTCAACCCGGGTGAGCAGCCGGTGTTCGCCACGTGCGCCACCGTCGGGGCGGGGGTGAACAACATCCGGAACATCACGCGCGGCGCGGTCCGGGAGAGTGTCGCCACTTTGGGCACCAGCTTCACCCTGAACGTGCCCAAGCGGTTCTACCTGCTGCTGACCAACCAGCGGCTGCTGTTCGTCGGGTCGAAGGACAGCACCTCGCGCCCGGTGTCCTCGCTGGCCTGGCAGGTGCCGCGGCCGGGCCTGCGGATGCAGCCCGTCAGCGGCGGCGGGCTGATGAAGTGCTACCAGGTCGTGGCCCCCAACGGCCGCCCCCTGGCCCAGCTGAACTTCGCCGTCCCCCAACGCTCCGACGGTACTCATCTCGCCGAGGTCCTCAACGGCGCGTGAACTCTGTGGGAATGCTGGGGATTTACCTGGTCAGAGCGGTCTCGTCAGGGTGTAATTTGTCGATCTGTGTTCGACCAATCGCCTGAGATCGTCGACCGGTTCCCGGAGCTGCGCGAAGGCTCGCTCGTGGTGGACTACGAGGATGGGGACGACCCGGTGCTGCTGCGCGCGGACGGGTCGGTGATCGACACCTGGCGGGAGAACTACCCGTACACCGAGCGGATGTCGCGGCAGGAGTACGAGCAGCTCAAGCGGCTGCTGCAGATCGAGCTGCTGAAGCTGCAGTACTGGGTCAAGGACACCGGTGGGCGCGTGGTGATCCTGTTCGAGGGCCGCGACGCCGCCGGCAAGGGCGGCACCATCAAGCGGTTCACCGAGCACCTCAACCCGCGCGGCGCCCGGGTGGTCGCGCTGAACAAGCCGACCGACCGCGAGCAGGGCGAGTGGTACTTCCA
>CBIMJO010001252.1:0-3678 GCA_966244135.1 uncultured Actinocrispum sp.
GCTGGCCGCCCAGGACAAGGCCCAGGCAAGGGAGCTGCTGGCCGAGTCGGTGCGGGTGCTCAGCGCCTCACCGGCCCGGCTGCAGCTGGCCCGGTCCCTGCTCAGCTGGGGCGCGGTGCTGCCGCCGGCCGAACGCCGCCCGGTCTTCCGGCGCGCGCACGACCTGGCCAAGGCGTGTGGCGCGATCCCGATCATGACGTTGGCCGCCAACGAGTTGCGGGCCGCGGGCGGGCGGCGGTCCCGGCGCGACTCCTTGGCGCTGACCGACCAGGAGCTGTGCGTGGCCTCGATGGCCGTCAAGGGGCGGACCAACCGGGAGATCGCGGCCGAGCTGTACGTCACACAACGCGCGGTCGAACAGCACCTCACCAAGGCATATCGGAAGCTGGGCATCGCCGGACGCTCGGAATTGGCTGGCGCCCTGCGGGGACACTGGACGGGTGGAGAACCGTAAGGGACTGATCTACGCGGTCACCGCGTACGTGCTGTGGGGCGTGTTCCCGCTGTACTTCGCCGCGCTCGAACCGGCGGGACCGCTGGAGATCCTGGCGCACCGGGTGCTGTGGACCGCGGTGTTCGGCGTGCTCACGTTGCTGGCGTTACGCCGGTTGCTCGGGCTGGGCAAGGCGTTCCGGTTCAAGCTGCTGCTCGCCGCGGTCGCGATCACGGTGAACTGGCTGACCTATGTGTACGGTGTGCATTCCCACCAGGTGGTGGAAACCTCACTGGGGTATTTCCTCAATCCACTTCTGACTGTCGTTCTTGGAGTGACAGTTCTCCGGGAACGCCTGCGGCCCATGCAATGGATCGCTGTCGGCATCGGGCTCGCGGCGAGCATCGTGCTCACAGTCGACTATGGACGGTTGCCGTGGATCGCCATCACGCTGGCTGTCGCATTTGGAACCTACGGCCTG
The DNA here is from genome assembly GCA_966244135.1 of uncultured Actinocrispum sp. Lineage (GTDB taxonomy): Bacteria > Actinomycetota > Actinomycetes > Mycobacteriales > Pseudonocardiaceae > Kibdelosporangium. The sequence goes on from CBIMJO010001252.1 coordinate 915, forward strand.
CTGAAGAAGTCGATTCCGGTTCCGGCCCTGGAAGGTGTCACGGTCGAGACCCTCTTCATCGCGCCGGCCGCGCTGGTATACCTGCTCTGGTTCGCCGGTCCGGGCGGGACCACGTTCGCGAGCGGATCCGCCTGGCACACCGTGCTGCTGATGCTCGCGGGGCCGATCACCGGCATCCCGCTGCTGCTGTACGCCGGCGCCGCGCGCAGACTGCCCTTGACGGTGACCGGCCTGCTGCAGTACATCACCCCGGTCCTGCAGCTCACCCTTGGCCTGACGGTGTTCGGCGAACCGATGCCGCTGCCGCGGCTGCTCGGATTCGGGCTGGTCTGGGTCGCTCTCGCGGTGCTCACCGCGGACGGCCTGCGGGCCAATCGGCGCCGCCGCGGCGCCCAAACCGTGCTCCAGGCCAGTAACTGACAGTTTCCTGCCCTGGTCAGATGTACTTTTTCGATCAAATGTCCTGGCCAGCTATGCCTCGGTCGTCCTGTGATGGCAGTATGGACGGCGGTCGCGGGTTTTCGCTGTGAGGACCTGGGCTGTCTTTCAGGGAGATAGTGGTATGGCGCAAGGCACCGTTAAGTGGTTCAACGGCGAGAAGGGCTTCGGGTTCATCGAGCAGGACGGCGGCGGCGCCGACGTGTTCGTGCACTACTCGGAGATCCAGGGCTCGGGCTTCCGTACGTTGGACGAGGGCCAGCGTGTTGAGTTTGAGATCGGTCAGGGCCAGAAGGGCCCGCAGGCCCAGGGCGTGCGCGCGATCTGATCAGCACTTCGTGGCATGGGCCCGCACCGCGAGGTGCGGGCCCATCCCCGTTCTGGTGGTGCTTCACATGGCTAGTTTCGCGGCCACGTCGGCCGCTCTGGGATGACGCAGGCAGTCCAAAATGTCCTTCGCGGCCAGCCAGGACCGCCGGGCCGACCCGGTGTCCTGTTCGGCCAGTTGCACGTCGCCGAGGTTGTTGAGCGACAGCGCCTCGAAGTACGCCGAGCCCAGCTCCCGGAAGGCCTCGATGGCCAGCCGGTAGTTCGCCGCCGCCCGCTGGTGGTCACCCGATCGGTGGTGGATGAAGCCGAGGCTGTCGCGGACCGCGGCCTGCATGTGCCGGTCGCCCGCGCGCTCGGCGATCTCCAGCGCCTGGTGGCACAGGCCCAGCGCGGCCTGGTAGTCGCCCAGGTGGGCGGTCGTCCATCCCAGACCGTTCAACGTGCTGGCCTCGCCGAGGATGTGCCGGCTCCACCGGAACAGGGCCAGCGCCTGGCGGTGGTGCGCCATCGCCCGTTCGTAGTCGGTCTTCTCCTGGTAGGCCCACGCTAAATGGCGGTGTGCCAACGCTTCCCCGGCGCGGTCGCCGAGCCGCCCGTACAGCTCGATCGCCTTCTCGGCGTGCATCTCCGTCTCGTGGTACTCGGTCAGGCTGTAGTAGACGTGCGCGAGCAGCCGGTGCGCATCCGCCTGCGCCGCTTCGTCGCCCAGCTCCGTCGCGGTCCGCAACGCGATCTGCTGCGTGTTGACCCAGTCCTGCCAGTGCCCGCGCAGCCGTAAGTAGCCCGCGAGGGCGCGGGGCAGCTGCCAGGCGTGCCGTGGCCAGCCCCCTTCCCCGGCGATCTGGACGCAGGCGAGCATCGCCTGGTGTTCCTCGTCGAACCACTTGATGGTCTTGGGGTAGTCGGCGAACTCGCGGGGCCGCGCACCGGCCACGGCAACGTCCACTTCGAACCCGGCCTGGTTGCTGTAGAGCCGCCGGTCGCCCGCGACGGCACTGTGCAGGTAGTGGTCGAGCACCCGCCGCACCGCCGCTTCGCGCTCGTCCGCGGGCTCGTCCAGCTCGGCGCGCTCGGCCGCGTAGACCCGCAACAGGTCGTGACAGCCGAACCGGCCCGGGCGGTGTTCGGTCAACAGGTGCGCGCGGACCAGCTCGGCCAGGTCCTTGCGGGCCCGGCTCAGCTCGGTCCCGGTGAGCGCGGCCGCCGCGTGCAGCCCGATGTCCGGCCCGGGGAACACGCCGAGCAGGCGGAACAGCCGGGCCGCGGTCAGGCTGAGGCCCTGCGACGACCACGAGAACACCGTGCGCAGGTCGATGTCGGTCGAGCCGAGGTCCAGGCCGTCGAGGCGTGCGTTCTGCAGGTCCAGCACCAGGTCCTGCAGCGGGGTCGGGAACTCCTGGTTGACCCGGGAGGCCAGGATGCTCAGCGCCAGCGGCAGGCCCGCGGAGAACTTGACCAGCTCGGCGGCCGCGTCCGGCTCGGTCTCGACGCTCTCCGTGCCGAGCCGCGAGGCCAGCAGCTGCTTGCTGTCGGCGAGGGTGAACAGGTCGAGCGTCCGGCGTTGCGCGCCCTCCACCGCGATCAGCCCGTTCAGCCGGTCGCGGCTGGTGACGATCACGCCACAGGCCGGGCTGCCCGGCAGGAGCGGACGGACGTGTTCGGAGTCGCGGACGTTGTCCAGGACCACGAGCACCCTGCGATCGGCGAGCAGGCTGCGGAACATCGCCGCGCGCTCGTCCTCCTCGGGCGGGATCGCCTGCGGGGCCACGCCGAGATCCTGGAGGAACCCGCGCAGCACCCGCCCGGCCTCCATCGGCGCCTGCGGCCCGAACCCGCGCATCCCCGCGTACAGCTGCCCGTCGGGGTAGCGGTCCTGAATTTGTTGCGCCCAGTGCAACGCGAGTGTTGTCTTGCCCACACCCGCCGTGCCACTGATGATCGCGATCATCATCCGGTCGGTGCTGAGCATCTCGTCCAGCGCGCGCAGATCCTCGTC
>CBIMJO010001253.1:0-3675 GCA_966244135.1 uncultured Actinocrispum sp.
TGACGTGGCGGTGCCAGCCGAGCCAGGAGCGGCCTTCGAAGTGGTCCAGGCCGAGGCCGTCTTTTGAGTTCGCGGTAGTCGTGTTCGATGCGCCATCGGATCTTGGCCAGCCGGACCAAGTCCCGCAGCGGGATCGAGACGGGCAGGGTGGAGAGCCAGTAGTCGGTGGGTTCGGGTTGGCCGGGTGGCCATTCGGCCAGCAGCCAGCATTCGGGCAGGCTGCCGTCGGTGTCGCGGGGGATGTTGCGGTTGGCCGGGCGCACCCGCAGCGCGAGGAACCTCGAGCGCATGCTCGCGGTGGGGTTGCCGGGCGACTTCTTGGATCCGTGCCGCCACACCACGAACCGGCCCTGCGCCCGGCCGGTGTTCATGACTAGGGTTTTCAGGTCGAGCGGTTTGTCGGGGTAGCGCGGGCCGGGCGGTCGGCCGTTGCCTGTCCAGGCCGGTGTCACCGGCAGCGCATCGCCCGGGTGAGCGGTCGCGGTGGGACTGACTGCCAGCACGTAGACCAGCTCGCGGCCGGTCAGGCCGAGCCGGAACTCGGTGGCGTCGCCGTAGCCGGCGTCGGCCACCACCGGCCTGCGCGGCACGCCCCACTCGCCGGTGATCTCGTCGAGCATGTCCAGTGCGAGGCGCCACTTCTCCCGATGCCGTACGTCGTCCGGGATGGCGCTGCGCTCCCGCCGCCGCCGGATCTCGGCCGCGGCCTGCCCGTCGGTGGTCTTCTGCTCGTCCCAGGACTCCGGCAGGAACAGTCGCCAGTCGATCGCGGCGGAGGCCCAGTCGGTGACCGCGTGCACGCTCACCCCGATCTGACAGTTCCCGGTCTTGCCCAAAGCACCGCAATACATCCTGGCCACACCCGGGGAATCCTTGCCGTCCTTGGGGAATCCGGTGTCGTCGATCACCAGCGCCCGCGGGTCGATGAACTCCCGCGCCCAGTACGCCAGACGGCGCCGCACCTCGACGTGGTCCCACGTCGAGGTGCTCACGAACTGCTGCAACTGCTGATGATCGACCCCGAGCCGCGGACGACACAGCCGACCTGGTTGAGTATGCGATCACGGGCGCCTTACCGGTGCGGGTCCGTTCACGATCCCGATCACCAGCCCGGCCGGCGGCCTCATCAAGGCGCACGCCGGGAACGCCCCGGTGCAGGCCGCCACGGCCCACCTGTTCAAGCAGTCCACCAACCCGAAACCAAGATCGCCGCTTATGCCGAGGTCGGCGTTCCTTTGGTTGTGGACCGTCACGTTCTCTCGGCTCGGCCAAGCACGGTCCGGGCGTTCGAACTGATCCGTGGGGATACCTATAAGGAGCAGAGCATCGACGCCGAGGGCATCGTGTCCTTGCCGGGGCCGGTCCCTGTGTCGCTGGACCTTGCCAGGCTGCGCCCATAGAGCCGTCGCGCTGACGACAGGCGATATCCTGCATCGGCTCGGCCAGGAATAGCTCTGCCGGGCGTTCGCTGATGTGCCCAGGACTCCAGGTGTGCCTCCTGCAGCCCCCTATGTCTGGACCGGCAGCGCTCTACTCCTGACCTGAAGCGTCCCGAGGGGGATCTCGTCGTGGCACCAGACATCGAACGGCACAGCGTGGGCCTGCTGGAATGGCTTCACGACAATTTTGGTGATGGTTCCACCGTGCATCCCATCACCGGCTACCTCACCGAGGCAGGCCTGTCGGGGGACGACGGGTACAGCATCGTCGAGTACCTCGCCGATCGTGGCCTGGCCACGAATCTGTCGAGCTACGGTGATCCCTGCGCGCAGATCACACCGGATGGCATGGCGTGGGTCCAGCGGCAGCGTGCGGCCCAGGCGGACCCCACGCAACGCGTCCACGCGCTCCGGACCCGCATGCTGTTGTGGCTCGACGAGCCCGACAACCAGAAAGTAGAGGACTGGTCCGGTTTCGTGGCTAGCCCCTCCGCTGTGTATCAGGGCGTCCCGTTCACTCAAGAGGAATTCGCCCGAGAGGCGGAATACCTCAGCCGGAAAGGCCTGATCAGCGCATTCGAATCTTGGAGCGTCAAGAAGGGCATGATCAAGCCTCGGCTCACCGACAGTGGCCGTGACTGCATCACCGACCATGGAGGCAACGTGTCCGACTACCTCACCCGCGGTCGGGGCGGCGGGAACACCACCAACAACAACATCACCATGACGGGCAGCACCGGCAACATCACCGTGGGCAGCGAAAACGTTGTGCAAAACGTCAACGAAACTCAGCAGGTTGCGCCAGGGTTCGAGGCGATCGCGGAAGCTGTCGCCGACACGCTTCGGCAGCTACCCGCCATCGGGCTGCCAGAAGAAGACCAGCAGGACGCCGAGGCGGTCGCCAACGAGGTGCTCGCCGAGGTTGTCCGTGACGAGCCGAACCGGGGATGGATCCGGCGTGCGGTTGCGACCCTACGCGGCTACCTGGCGCCGGTGGCGGCCGGAGCGGCCCTGGGCGCCGAAGAAGGCGCCCAGGAGTTGGCCAGAAAAGCCATCGAGCATCTCGGCTCATCCTTCTGATTGACCGTGCGCTTGCCGAAAACCTCATCCGTGCTGGTCAGGCGACGCACACGTTGACGGCGATGCCATCCACTCACGTCGGCAGTCCACGGCAGGATGACTCGCCGTGCTGCTGCGACTGGCCTACCTTGGCCTACTCGCCGGCTCCCGAGGGCCGACCGGGACAAGGACATCGAGATCTTGGCGTTACGACACCAAGATCGCTGTGCCGCACCGGCAACTTAGTGGCAGACGCCCGCAGTTCAGTCCGACTGATCGGGTGTTGCTCGCCACGCTCCCGCACCGACTACCCCGCCAAACGTTGCACAGACTCCGTCCTTCGCTGGCACCGCGACCTGCTCCGCCGACGCCACGCCAAGGCATCCCGACCGAAACGTCCCGGCCAGCCCGCACCGTCCGATCTGTCCGAATCCTGGTCCTGCGCCTCGCAAGGGAAAACCGAGCCGGGCTGCCGACGGACCCATGGCGCGCGTCTCATCTTCGGCATTAAAGGTCACCGCCTCCACCCCGTGGCAGGTCCTCTCCGACGCCGACATCGACCCCGCGCCCGAACGCGCGCCGCCGCCAACACGAGCTTCTTACCCGGCGTCAGCATCTGCGTCCTGATTGAACGATGGCGGAAGGAGGTCCGCGTACTCGCGCTTGACGTGATCGAAGCCCTCGGAAATCGACGGGTCGTGCTCCAGAGCCTTCGTGACGAACTCCAGCCGGCGCTTGTTCTCGTCGATGAGGTCCCGCCACCGTCGGACGTGCGCCCGGACCTTCGGGCGACCCGGCTTCTGTTCCGGGTCGAGAAAGCAGCCCATGTCGCCCGACTTGAGCCGGTTCTGCACGAGCTCGTGCAGATCGGTACCGACGAGGACGAAGTCCCAGTGCGATTGCTCGCTGGCGAACACAGGGTTGGCGAGGATGGTGTTCGCATAGTCCTCAACCTGATCGAGTTCGGCGCGCTTGATCGTCACATCTGGTGCCTTCAGCTCGACCACAAGGTGCCGGACCCGGTCGTGTTCGCGGTACCTGGTGGCAAGGTGCAGGTCGACGCGTCCAGTCTTGCCGCTCCAGCGCTTCACCGGCTCAACTCCTTTGACCGGCAGGCCTTCAAGCCTCAAATGCGTGCGTACAAGTTCCGTCAAGCCACGTTCGCTGCTCATGAGGT
>CBIMJO010001254.1:0-3658 GCA_966244135.1 uncultured Actinocrispum sp.
ATCGCGTACTCGTGCAGATCCGCCTGGGTCGCCTCCAGGGCGGCCAGGATCGCCCTGGCCTCGGGGTCCGCGTTCACCTGGGGCCACAGCTGAGCGGCGGCCGCGGGGTCGAGCGCACCGGCCTGGAGGTCGGCGAGCAGGTCGACCGACCACGGCGGACCGCCGCTCCCCCGTTCGATGCCCGTCATGTCCCCTCCCAGTGACGCCGTGGACGCCCATCGCGCGTGTCAGTTGCGTCACCTGGGACGTTCGCATCTGCACTCGGGTTCCGCAGATGGCCCAGAACTTTGGCCAGCTTGGCCCTGCCCCGGGCACAGCGGCTCTTCACCGTGCCCTCGGCGATCCCCAGCATCTTCGCCGTCTCGGCCACCGAGTAGCCCTCGACGTCGACGAGCATGATCGGCACCCGCTGCTCCTCGGACAACTCGGCCAGCGCGTTGGTCACCACCAGGCTGGTCTCCCGGTCGGCCATCGCGTCACCGGCGGCCACCGGCTCGGCCGGGCCGGTCTCGGGCAGCGGAACGGTCGGGCGCGCCTGCCGGCGCCGCACACGGTCCAGGCAAGCGTTCACCACGATCCGGTGCAGCCAGGTGGTCACCTGCGACTCCGCCCGGAACGAGCCGGCCGCCCGGAACGCCGAGATGAACGCCTCCTGCAGCGCGTCCGCGGCCTCCTCCGGGTCCCGCAAAGTACGCAGTGCCACCGCCCACATCCGGTCGCGGTGACGGCGGACGAGCTCTGAGAACGCGTGTGGATCCCCGGCGGCATGGGACGCGATCAGGTCGGCGTCCGAACTTGCTGCGGCGGTCACGGACACACCCTATCGACTGGGGACTCTCTACCCGGTCGTGGGTTATTGCGCAGGGTTACTGGGCACTCGCGAAGGTCAGGTCCCGGAATTGGCTGAGGTTTTCCTTGCCCGAGCCGCCCAGTTTGGTGATCCACACCAGCACGTACTGAGTCGGTTCCGGCGCGCTGATCGGGATGTCGGTCTTTCCGTCGACGAGGGTGCCGTTGCCGATCACCTTGGTCTCGTCGAGCTTCGAGTCCAGCGAGGGGGCGGACCGGATCTCCAGCACCGTGCCGTCGCTCGGCGAGTCGACGGTGAGCTGGGCGAGCTTGGTCGCCTGCTCGAAGCCGACCATGATGCCGATGCCCTCGCGGGAGGCGGGGAACGGCTGCTTGTAGGTCGCGGTCTTCCACGTGGTCTTCGGGTTGCCGTCGGTCAGCCGCCGGATCGACCCGGAGTTGTCCTTGTCGTCGCCCTTGAGCGCGTAGACCTGGATCTTGTCCGGCTTGACCGGGGTGCTCGGCTTGGGTGCGGGCGGCGGGTTGGCCTGCGGCTGCTGGCCGCCGTTGCTCGGCGCGGTGGGGCTGATGGAGACCTGCTGGGCGGTGTTGGTGGCCGAGCCGTCGCTGAACAGGCTGATCAGCTGCATGCCGAGCCACGCGAGGACGCCGACGGTGGCGACGGTCAGCGCCGTGACGCCGATGGCGAGCTTGCGGCGGCGGCCGTCGTCCTGGACCGGTCTTGTCGTCCACACTGTCGTGGCGTCGCCACCGTTGCCGGGCATGACCGGGTTGAGCAGGTCGGTCTGCTCCTCGATCTCCGCCTGGTGCGCGGCCGCCTCCAGCATGGTCAGCAGGGCCGAGCTGGTGCGGATGCCACCGATCGACGAGTCGGCGATGGCGCGGACCGCGAGCTCGGACAGCTGCTGCGGGACGTCCGGGCGCAGCTGGTGCGGCGGGACCGGGGCACCACGCTGGTCACGGGGGGCGACCGGGATGGCAGGCGGCCCGCCGGGCAGCGCCCACCGGCCGGTGAGCAGCAGGTACAGCACCGCGCCGAGGCCCTTGACGTCGTCCTGGAGGGTCGCCTGGGGCAGTGGGCCGGGGAAGGCCAGCCGCAGAGCGCCGGTCGGGCCGACAGCGACCCGCTGGGGGTGGTCGACACCGAGCACGAGACCCGCGTGGTGACCTTGCTCGACGGCGGCGGCCAGCGGCTCCAGCAGCCGGGCCGCGGTGCCGGGCGGCAGCGGGTGCTCGGCGATCAGGTCGACCAGGTCGGTGCCCTGGGACCAGTCCGCCACGACCACGCCGAGAACGCCCTCGCTGGGGTCGATGCCGGTGCCGACGCCGAGAACGTCCAGCACGCGGGACACCGAGGGGTTGCTGAACTGGGCCGCGTGGGCCGCGCGTTCGAGGGTGCGCCGGGCCGCGACGGTCGCCTCCCGGTCGGTGGGGTCGCCGACCAGGATCGTCATCGCGACATCCCGGCGCAGCTGCCCATCGGTGGCACGCCAAAGATGCGCGTTGCCACGCGCATCCAGACCACACTGGTTCAGCAGACGGTATCGACCATCGCCGATGACCCCGCCCGGAAGCAGGTCACCACCGGTCGCACGAACGCCTGGGGCGGCCGCGCCGTTGGTGTAGTCGGTCCTCCTGATCGTCACCGCACTCTCCCGTCTCCGCGCCACCCATCTCCGCGCGACGGATACCTCGCCACGAGACTACGGGAAACCTCTCGGCCGCGAGCGGCGCGCTGCTCAGCGCCGACGAATCAGACGGGTGATTTTCGCCGTGGCCGGCTTGAGCTCCTCCACCCGCAGCGCAGTCAGCACGCCGAACGACACCACGCCGGCCACCAGCCCCTCGATGATCAACGAGAGCAAAGCCTTGGCGGCGTTGGAATCCGGGAGCACCCCGCCGAGCACCTTGGCCACCCCGAGCCCGGCGGCGACGCCCAGCGCGCCGGCGAAGATCGAGAACAACGTGACGCCCAGCACACGCTTGGTCTTGAGGTGACCCAGACGAACCCACAGCCACACCTGGCCCAGCACAGCGCCGACCACATAGCTCAACGAGTTGACCATCAACACGCCGATCACCACATGGTCCGACGAGAGCAGCGCCTCGCACATGTACAGCAGCGGGATCTTCACCGCGGTCATCACGACCATGATCAACGTCGGTGTCCGCGCGTCCTTCATCGCGTAGAACACCCGCAGCTGCAACATGACCAGCGCATACGGCAGCAGGCCGAACGCCGACACGGCCAACGCGTCGCCCAGCCGGGTGGCCTCTGCGATACTGCCGCGCCCCCAGGAGAACAGCACGACACCGATGGACGTACCGGTGACGGTCAAGATCGCCGAGATCGGCACCAGGATCACGGCCGAGATCCGCGACGCGTAGGACAGGTCGCCGATCAGCTTGCGGTGGTTGCCATCCGCGGCCGCGCGGGACAGCCGGGGCATGATCGCGGTCAGCAGGGAGACGCCGATCACACCTGCTCCCGACCAGACGGCAAGGCCGACCAGCGACGCAGTCAGCATGGCAAGAAGCTTCCCGAGGAAAATGGAATCCACCGGCACCGCCGCCGCGAGCACTTCGATGATCTTGTTCGATTTCTCCTCGACCATCTGGGACAGCATCATCGTCGTCAGGAGCATGGTCAGGATGAACAGCACGCTTTGCCCGACGCGTGCGCCCAGCGCCCGTGCATTGGCTACGGCAGCCGCGGACCGGCCGGTCGAGGACACCTCCAGCTTGCCCACCGGCCGAAGCGGCGCGGCTCGCATGTCGCGGGCGGTGTCGATCAGCAATTGAAGCTGGCGCGCCGTCGCGCCGTCGCGACCGACCAGCCCGCGAACCT
>CBIMJO010001255.1:0-3657 GCA_966244135.1 uncultured Actinocrispum sp.
ATCGACGAGAAGTAGTAGCTCGCGGTGGCCAGCGGGACTTCGGCGCGTTCGGTCACCGCCCTGTGCGTGGTGCCGGCGACCCCGCGTTCGCCCACCACCTCCACGGCGGCGGCTAACAGGGCGTCTCGTCTCTGGGAGCGTCGGGCCATGCTGGAACGGTACCGAACAAATTTCTTGGATGTAGTTCTTGGAAGATCTTCCAGGATTGAGGTAGCGTCCGCCGCGTAACCGGATTCCCACGCTCAGTGAGGAGTGCAGATGAATCGGGTTCTCCGGCGGTTCGTCGCCCTGTCCACCGCCGCCCTGACCGCGTTCGGGCTCGCCGCCGCACCGGCGAACGCCGCGAGCGGAGGCATCAACGACTGGTCCTGCCGGCCCTCGGCGGAACACCCCCGGCCGGTGGTTACCGCACACGGCCTGTTCGGCAACGGCCCCGGCAACTTCCTCGCCGTGGCACCGATGCTCGCCGGCCAGGGCTACTGCGTCTTCACACCCACCTACGGCCAGTCGGTCCTGCCCGGCGTCGGCGGCACCGACTACGTGCAGAACTCCGCCAAGGAGTTCGGCCAGTACATCGACAAGGTGATGGCCGCCACCAAAGCGTCCACAGTGGACGTCGTGGGCCACTCCGAGGGCGGCATCATGCCCAGGTACTACCTGAAGTACCTCGGCGGCGCCGCCAAGGTGCACCACTTCGTCGCACTCGCCCCGCCGAACCACGGCACCACCATGAGCGGCATCGCCGAGCTGGCCAAGCTCTTCCCCGGCGCCAGCCAGCTCCTGGTCGGCGGCCTGTGCCGGGCCTGCCTGCAGCTCGTCGACGGCGCCGACTTCGTCCGCGACCTCAACGCCGGCGGCGAGACCCAGCCGGGCGTGCGCTACACGGTGATCGTGAGCACCACCGACTTCCTGGTGACCCCGATCGCCACCTCCTTCCTCAGCGGGCCCAACGTGCGCAACATCGTCATCCAGGACGAGCACCCGGGCGCGGTCATCGGCCACATCGGACTGGCCTACGACCCGATCAGCCTGGGCTACATCTCGGCGGCGCTCAGCGGCTGACCGCCTTGCGGTACCGGAGGATGGCCAGCGGCACGAAGATCGCCAGGATGATCGCCGTCCAGATCAGCGACGCCAGCACCGAGTGCTGCAGCGGCCACGCCTCCGGCACGCCTAACGCCGGATGGGTGTTGCCGAACAGTTCCCTGGAGGCTTGGGTGACCGCGGAGACCGGGTTCCATTCCGCGATCACCTTGAGCACCGAGGGCAGGTTCTGCGACGGCACGAAGGTGTTCGCGACGAACGTCAACGGGAAGATCACCATGAAGCTGGCGTTGTTGAACACCTCGGGGCTGCGGATCCACAGTCCCACCACGGCCATCATCCACGACAGCGCATAGGCGAACAGCAGCAGCAACGCGAACCCCGCCAACGCCTCCAGGATCGACGAGTGCACCCGCCAGCCCACGATCACGCCGGTGATGGACATGACCACCAGGCTGATGATGTTGATGACGACGTCGCTCGTGGTCCGGCCGACCAGCACCGCGGACCGGGCCATCGGCAGTGAGCGGAACCGGTCGATGATGCCCTTCTGCATGTCCTCGGCCAGGCCGAGCCCGGTCCAGGTGGCGCCGAACACCGCCGTCTGCACGAAGATCCCGGCGATCAGGAACTCCCGGTAGGGCACCCCCGGGATGGAGATCGAACTACCGAACACGTACGCGAACAGCAGCACGAACATGATCGGCGACAACGTGGTGAACACCAGCAGGTCCGGTACCCGCTTGATCTTGATCAGGTTGCGCCGGGCGATGGTCATCCCATCGCCGAACGCCATGGCCACGGTCGTCACTTCTTCTCTCCCTCGTCCTCGGCCGCCTCGTGCCCGGTCAGCGCGAGGAACACGTCGTCCAGCGTCGGCCGCCGCAGGCCCACGTCCAGCACCTTCACCGAGTGCTCGTTGAGCATGGCCAGCGCCTCCACCAGCACCGTCGACCCGCCGCTGACCGGCACGGTGACCCGCTTGGACCCGGCGTCGACCTGGATCTCGCCCACCGCGACCCCGGTCAGCACCGACCGCGCCGTCTCCAGCTCCGCCGCGTCGCTGAGCACCAGCTCCAGCCGCTCCCCGCCGACCTGGTCCTTCAGCTCGTCGGCGGTGCCCAGCGCGATGACCTTGCCGTGGTCGATCACCGCGATCCGGTCGGCGAGCCGCTCCGCCTCCTCCATGTACTGCGTCGTCAGCAGCAGGGTCGTGCCGCTGGCGACCAGGCCCTCGACGACGTCCCACAGGCCGAACCTGGCCCGCGGGTCCAGCCCGGTGGTCGGCTCGTCCAGGAACAGCACCTTGGCGCTGCCGACCAGCGCGCCGGCCAGGTCCAGGCGCCTGCGCATACCGCCGGAGTAGCCCTTGACCGGCCGGTCGCCCGCGTCGACCAGGTCGAACTGCTCCAGCAGCTCCCGGGCTCTGGCCCGGCTGCGTTTGGCGCCCAGGTGGTAGAGCCGGCCGACCATGTCCAGGTTCTCGAACCCGGTGAGGTGCTCGTCCACGGCCGCGTACTGCCCGGACACGCCGATCTGCGAGCGCAGCTCGGTCGCGTCGGCTACCACGTCCAGACCGGCCACCGTGGCACGGCCGCTGTCCGGCTGCAGCAGGGTGGTGAAGACGCGCACCGAGGTCGTCTTCCCGGCCCCGTTGGGCCCGAGCAGCGCCATCACCGTGCCTTCCGGCACCGTCAGATCCAGCCCATCCAGGGCTGTGACCTGGCCATATCGTTTGACCAGTCCTTCCGCGAAGATCGCGTCCGCCATGTCGCTCCCCAGGGGTTTCGTCGTGGTGAGGACATACTGCACCCACCCACCGACAATTTCCGTTTCACGGGGTTTGTCGGCTTTCGCGACCCTAGTCGGCGACCGCCACTACGGCATCGGCTTTTGCGCGCTGACCGCCTTGTTCGCGGCCCGGCGGGCCAGCTTCGCGATTCTCTTGTCGGGGTGGACGTGCCCGATGTAGCTCAGCACCGCCTCCGCGTCGGGATGCGAGACCCGCCACCTGGCGTCGAACAGCCCCTCGTCACTGGCCTCGACACTCGCCGCCGCGCGTTCCGGGTCACCGACCGACACCCCTGCGGCGACCGTGTCCACGGCGTACCAGGCCTGTTCAGCGGTGTCCAACGGCTCCCCGAGCACCATCTTGGCGTACGGGCGCAGCACTTCGTGCTCCAGCAGCTCCTGCCAGACCGCTTCGGCGTCCAGGTCCGCCGCGACCGAAGTGGCCCAGACCCGTTCCACCGCATCGCCTTCCGCCGCGAGCGCGAGCAATTCCGTCGCCGCGCCAACGGGTTCACGCAAGGCCAGCCAGCCGGCCAGCTCGTCGCGGTACTCCGTCTCCGGCACGCCGTACGCGAGCATGGCCAGGTATGCGGGAGTGAGCTCGTCCATGTCCGGGATGAGATCGACCTCGACCCCGTCGGCCAGCAGCTCGTCGCGGGTCGCCGACAGGCCGAGCGGCGTCATGACCAGCCGGTCGTCGTCGATCCGCAGCGCGCCGTGCTCCACCAGCCGGTCCAGCCAGGCCTGCATCCCGTCCGCTGTGGCCCCTTCGAGCAGGCTGCCAAGCGGCGCGCCGGCGCCGCGCGCGAGATAGGCGGACAG
>CBIMJO010001256.1:0-3654 GCA_966244135.1 uncultured Actinocrispum sp.
CTGGTGCCGAGGCGCAGTATCGTGCGGTACTTGAGATCCGTACCCGGCTGCTGGGCGCTGAGCACGAGGACACGTTGACGTGCCGCACCAGTCTCGGGTCGATATTGCAGGACAGAGACGATCTTGCCGGTGCGGAGGCTGAGCTTCGCGCGGTGTTCGAGATCAGCATGCGGGTGTTGGGTGCCGAACACGATGACACGGTGAGGTGCCGGAATATTCTCGCCATGGTGTTGCAGGATCGGGGTGATGTCGCTGGTGCCGAGGCCGAGTTCCGGGCCTTGTCGGAGATCAGCACGCGGTTGCTCGGCGCTGAGCACGAGGACACGCTGACGGTCCGCAACAACCGTGGATCCGCGTTGCGGGTCATGGGTGATCTGGCTCGTGCTGAGGCTGAGCTTCGTGCCGTGCTGGAGGTCCGCGAGCGACTACTCGGAGCCGAGGACCCGACCACACAGTTCACCCGCAACAATCTCGGCCTGGTACTGGCCGACCTGGGCGATCTGGCTGGTGCCGAGGCTGAACACCGCGCAGCGTTGGAGAACCGCACCCGAGCACTGGGTCCTGCGGATCCACGCACCTTGACCAGCCGCGACAACCTCGCGGCTGTGCTCCGCCGGCAAGGTCATCTGGCGCAGGCTGAAGCGGAACATCGCGCCGTGCTGGAGATCCGCACGAAGGTACTGGGCGCGGAGCACCGGGACACACTGACCAGCCGGCGCAACCTGGCCGAGACGCTCGCGCAGATCGCTGAACACGACAACTAAGCGGCGCCGCTCCGGAAGTCCTTCGGGGATTGATCCTGCCGATGCTTGTGTGTCTTTCGTGATCAGGGATCAGCGTCGGTGACGTGGAGGTCGCAGACCAGGTCGAAGACTTCTCTTGTGCTGCCGGTGAACCAGACCTGGTTTTCGTAGCCGTCCTTGCTCGCGACATGGATGGCCGATCGCCACCGGTGGGCGGATCCGCCGTAGCGCAGCTGCATCAGCGGCCGACTTTCGCCATCGGTGAGTTCGCCGGTCACATAGGCGAACTGGCCGTGATAGCGGACGTGGACACCGGCCAGCTGGGGCCAGTTGTCCTTGGCATGCGCCTGCAGTCCCTGGGCGAGGGAGGTCTTGGTGGACTCGGGGTTGGCGGGCATAGGGCACATGGTGCTCACTCTGAGGCACGCCAACATGGGCAACATCAGCAACCGGCCGGTTGGTTCTCGAAGACACCTACACGGTGTGAGAATCAGTCGGCCAACTACCCGTTCGCGACGGCTCTCGCGCGTTGCACCAGCAGTGACGTGCCGGAGGATGCTGAGGCCTCGGTGAGGCCAGCCGGGAGGCGGTGCGGCTCACCCCGGACGACCACCCGAACCGCACGCTGTACCTGGGCAGTCTGGCCACGATGTTGGACGACCGCTACGCACGACCGCGGCGGCGCCTCAATCTCGACGCCGCTATCGAGGCAGGCCGTGGCGCGGGCGTCGCGATCAGCCAGGGCGCAGCACAGGACCGTCCAGGTCGTTGGGCTGCGTCTCGGTCGAGGTGATCGCCGCTGTACCACGCGACCCGGCCCAGGGCGGGGCCGAGAGGCCAGGTTGGTGGCCGTCCCCACGCGTTGCTCACGGGGCTGCGACGCACCGGCGTGCGGCTCCTGCTCGTCGGCGGCGCCAGCTCCCTGCACATCCCGGACGGCGTGCTGATGCAGGACGCGCCGGACATCCCGCCCGCGTTGCGGCCGCTCACGCTGGCGTGCACTGACCGGCTCGCCGCGCGCCGGGGCCGAAGTGGACTGAACGTACCTCGGTCCTCCCATGCTGCTGGAACCGGGCCGCGCACGGCCCCCTACCGGCTCGGCGCCGACGAACTCATCGCCGACGAGACGGGCGCTTCCCGCATCTCGACCGCCGAGTTCGCCATCGCCCTGCTGGACGTGGTCCGACCGCCCGAAGCGCAGCCGGACCCGGTTCACCGTGGCCTACTAGTCGAGCATCCTCCGGAAGTCGAAGGTGTTCCACCGTTCCGGCCGCATGTGGATCGCGACGTTGTGGGCCGCGGACTCCTCTGTCGCGTTCACGTAGCCGGTGGCTGCCTCGCCCATGTAGCGCGCGGCCATGTCGTAACGCTCCTGCTTCGAGGTCGGCCTGATCTCGGTCACCGGACCTTCCACCGACACGTACCGGTAGTCCTCGATCTCGGCCACCTGCGCGCACAACGCGAACCGGCCCGCCTCCTCGATGAGCCGGACCTTGCGCGCACCGGGGGCCGTGATCACCTTGACGAGCCCGCCAGGCTGGTACTCGTACCAGATCGGGGTGGTCAGCGGGGCACGTTCCGGCTCGGCCGTGACGCTCAGGATTCCGACATACGGTTCTACCAGGAAGGCCTCTCGTTCCTCTGGGGTCATCGGACGCATACCCGACAGGTTAGACAAGCCAGTCAAGAAAAAGGGGGTTGGTGAACTTCCCTTCGGATCGTGATGGGTGCTCCGAGAATCCGTCCACTGTGGATAGATAGTGCTGATCTCGTTGGTGTGCAAGAGCAGGTCCGAGCCCTGGATTACTCCCAAATGAGGTCACACCTGAACTGGGTTGACTCGTTTGGCGGACAGGGTCGTTAAGCGAGTGGTCAGGCTAGCTCGGTGTGGGCGTCGAATGAGGCGGGGCTGAGGTTCATCGGCACCGGCCTCGTCACTCCGCAGCCCGCAAGAGGCGCGCGGATGCTCCACGGTGGACAGTTCGATGGGATGGGTCGCGATCATCCTGCCATGCTGGGCTGTTCGGCGATCTCGGCAAGCGTTTCGGTCAGGTGGCGTTGGCTGGCCAGTGTGTCCTTGTGTTCCGTACCGAGAACCCGGGTGCGGATCTCCAGCACCGCGCGGTGTTCTGCTGCGGCGCGGGTCAGGTCGCCTTGATCGCGCAGTACATTTGCGAGGTTGGTGCGACTGTGGAGCGTGAAGGGGTGCTCGGCGCTCAGTACCCGGGCGCGGGTCTCGAAGGCGGTCCGGTGCTGTGCTGCGGCGCCGGCCAGGTCGCCCTGCTCTTTTAGTACGTGGCCGAGGGTGTTGTGGCTGTTGAGCGTGTCCGGGTGCTCCGGACCCAGCATCCGGGTGCGGATGTCCAGTACGGCGCGGTGTTCGGCTTCGGCGCGATCCAGGTCACCTTGGCGCCGCCAAATGATTGCCAGGGTATTGCGGCTTGTCAGGGTATCTTGATGTATCGCGCCGAGAGTCCGTTCTCTGATCTCTGCCACCGTGCGGTACTCCGCCTCGGCGCCGACGAGATCATCCATGCAGTCCAACGCAAATCCGAGGCTCATTCGGCCGGCGAGGGTGTCTTCGTGCTCGGCCCCCAGTATGCGCTGACAGCTCTCTACCGCCGCGCGATACTCCGCCAGCGCGTCAACCACGTCACCACGATCGAGCAACGCGCGAGCCAGGTGTAGCTGGCGGCGGAAGACAGTCGGATGGTCCGCTCCCAAGGCCTCCCGGGTCGCCGCGATCACGTCGCGGAATTCCGCTACGGCACCGGTCAAATTGCCTCGACGATGCAACGCGGACGCGAGGTGTTCGCGGGTCGCCAACGTCTCCGGGTGCTGGGCGCCCAATGTTTGTGCCAGTGCTTCAGACGTCGCACGACTTTCCGCTGCCAGGCTGGCCAGGTCACCG
>CBIMJO010001257.1:0-3652 GCA_966244135.1 uncultured Actinocrispum sp.
GGGAGCTGACGTCGCTCACGCTGCCGGTCGCTCCCGGCCCGCGGCCGCACATTTTCGCTGTGACGCTGGAAAAACCCAAGTAACGCCGCCACCTGCGAAGGAGGCAACTTGTTCAGAGCCAGTCTTGCCGGGACAGTGGTGACAATGGTGCTCGGGCTGACGGCTGTGGTGAACCCAAGCACCGCCCAGGCGCTTCCGGACGGTCTCGCGCTCACGCCGCCGATGGGGTTCAACAACTGGAACGCCACCGGCTGCGCGATCGACGAGCAGCTCATCAAGGACACCGCGGACATCTTCGTCGCCCAGGGACTCAAGGCCGCGGGCTACCAGTACGTGAACATCGACGACTGCTGGGCCGCGCCGGAGCGGGACGTGAACGGCCGGCTGACCGCGCACCCGGTCCGGTTCCCCAGCGGTATCAAGGCGATCGCCGACTACGTGCACGCCCGCGGCCTGAAACTCGGGATCTACACCAGTGCGGGCACCCAGACGTGCGCGAAGACCATGCCGGGTGCGCTGGACCACGAGGATGTCGACGCGCAGACGTTCGCCGACTGGGGCGTGGACTACCTCAAGTACGACAACTGCAACAACGCCGGTCGCCCCGCTTTGGAGCGGTACACCAAGATGCGGGACGCGCTGAAGAAGACCGGTCGTCCCATCGTGTTGTCGATCTGCGAGTGGGGCGAGAACAAACCGTGGGAGTGGGGCGCCGACATCGGCCATCTGTGGCGGACAACCGGTGACATCAATGACACCTGGGCCAAGACGGTCGAGATCCTCAAGAAGAACGTTCCCCTGGCACCGTTCGCCAAGCCCGGCGCCTGGAACGATCCGGACATGCTCGAGGTCGGCAACGGCGGGATGACCGATGCCGAGTACCGGTCGCATTTCAGCCTGTGGTCGATGATGGCGGCGCCGTTGCTCATTGGCGCCGATCTCCGCAAGATCTCCCCGGCCGGCCTGGCGATCCTGGAGAACAAGGAGATCATCGCGCTGGACCAGGATCGGCTGGGCGTCCAGGCCCGGGCGATGTCCACACCGGACGGCCGGTGGGTGTTCACCAAGCCGCTGGCCGACGGTGATGTCGCGGTCGCCCTGTTCAACGAGGGCGCCACCGCGGCGAAGATCTCCACTTCCACGGCTGCGCTCGGTCTTCCGCGCAGGCCAGGCTATGTCGTCCGAGACCTGTGGCAGCACAAGGACTTGCAGACCGCCGGTGAGATCGCGGCCGTGGTTCCACCGCATGGGACCGTGGTCTACCGCGTTTCCGCTGGGAGTTGGTGGCAGGCCGAACCACTGGTCAGCTCCGGCCTCGCCTTTGAGGTTGGGACCCCGGGCATCCCGGGCAAGATCACGCCTGCGGGGCGGCCGTTCGAGGTGACTGTCAGCGCCACCAACCACGCTGTGCTGCCGGTGATCGCGCCTTCGGTGAAGCTGGACACGCCTGCCGGCTGGCAAGTCGTGCCGGTCGATCAGCCGCGCAAGTTAGTATTGCGCACCGGCGAGTCGCTGTCCGCGAAGTACCGGATCACCCCGGTGGCAACAGCTTCGCCGGTGCTCACCTCCACTGTGCGCTACCTGGGCGGGGAAGCGAGTCAAACGACCGACCTGATCGTGCCTCCGTTGCCGCCCGGTGGTGCCAGCCAGCTCGGGGATGTCCCCTCGGCGCTGGAAAGTGGCGGCTACGGGCCGATCGAACGCGACATGTCCAACGGCAGCTGGAAGGCCAAGGACGGCAAACCGTTGACGATCAACGGGGTTCACTACGACAAGGGCATGGGCGGGCATGCGCCCACCGAGATCATCTACTACCTCGGCGGGAAGTGCCAGAGCATGGAGTCCTTCGTGGGTCTCGACGACGAACGCGACGAACGTCAGACCGGCGCCGTCACGTTCGAGATCTGGACCGACAGCACCAAAGTGGCCGACAGCGGGCTGCGGACCTGGCGTGATGACGCCGTGAAGATCGCGGCTTCCCTTGCTGGAGCCACATTCCTCCGGCTGGTGATCACCGATGGCGGGGACACCAACAGCTACGACCGCGGTGACTGGGCCGCGCCCATCCTGACCTGCGGGTGAAAGAGCGCTGAAAGGACGGTGCAACGCCGTCGTGATTGGCTGTCCCCGCAGTTGATCACGACGGACGGGGGATCGATGAAGACCGTCAGACTGGCCGCCGCGCTCGGCGCGGCGGCCACCTTCGCGGTGGTGGCGGCCGCACCGGCCAGCGCCACCCAGTACTGCGCGAGCAAGGGTCCGTGGAATGTGTGCCTCGAGACCCATTCGGACGGGCTGTGGCACGCCCGCGGCTGGGGACCCACGGAGGCATGGGAGCTGCTGATGGACCGCGGCACCCTGCTGGCCTACGCCAGGGTCCCACCGGGCGGCGGCAACATCACCACGGATGGCAGTGCCCGTGGGACCACCGCCTGCGTCGCGGCATCCCTGAACGGTCCCTACTACCAGTGCATAACGAGGTTCACATGATCAAGAAACTGGCGACCGCGGTCGCCGCGGCGGCCGCGGTGTCCACAATGGCCGCACCGGCGGCGAGTGCCGGGCAGCTCTGTGAGACCAGCGGGGCCTGGCACGTCTGTATGGAGACGCATGCGGATGGGCTCTGGCACGCTCGTGGGTGGGGGCCGAGTGCGGCCATCACCAGTCTGTGGAAGAACACGACGTTGCAGCAGTGGGTCTGGACCCCGCTGGGTGGCGGCAATGTGACGACCGCCGGTGCGTCGGGTTCGACGGCCGCGTGTGTTGGTGCGTCTGCCACTTCGGGGTACTACGTTTGCGTCAGCCGCCTGGCCTGACACCTGGGGCGGCCCGGTCTCGGGCCGCCCCTTCGGTCAGATGTTGGTGCTGTTGGGGATCAGCGACGGTTGCAGGTAGGGGTAGGCGAGCGGGCGGCGCCTGTTGGTGGTCTTGATGGTGTCCTCAATGGACGTCAAGTCGTTGATGAAGTTCTTGTGGGCCGCGGCGACCCGGGTGTTCTTGAAGTCGTCCTCGTAGTCGCCCAGGGCGGTGTGGCGGATCGAGCCGAGGAAGTTCATCACGCAGAACTGCTGGACCGCCACGTCGAGCGGTGGCAGGTTGGCCAGCCAGTCGGCCTCGGTGTGGTCCTTGCCCCTTGGCTCCGGGGTATAGCCCGCCAGGGGGTTGGCGGGCAGGAACGCCATGTGGTCCTTCTGCGTGAAGTTCACCGCCGCGTGCTGCGGGCCGGCCGTCCAGATCACCATCGTGAGGATCTCGGCGAGGTCCTGCTGGGTGGCGATCTGGCCTGGGGTCGCGCCGAAGTCGCGGACCTGGCCGCCATCGGTGGCGGCGACCTCGGTGGCCCACGCCTGGATCTCGAAGTCGGCCAGGACATCGACGT
The DNA here is from genome assembly GCA_966244135.1 of uncultured Actinocrispum sp. Lineage (GTDB taxonomy): Bacteria > Actinomycetota > Actinomycetes > Mycobacteriales > Pseudonocardiaceae > Kibdelosporangium. The sequence continues at coordinate 3,380 of CBIMJO010001257.1, forward strand.
CGGACGCGTAGTAGGCCGAGACGAAGTCAGTGACCCAGGCGGCGATCGCGTTCCCCACCAGCAGACCGTCCTCCCGGTACGGGAAGTGCGGCAACGAGGTCACGCTGTCGGTGCCGGTGCGGGACAGCCGGGCCGGCAGGTAGTTGTCGCGGAACGAGTACGAGGTCCGGTGCTTGGCCAGCCACGGGTAGGTGCTCGCCAAGTCGGAGCCGATCAGGTACTCGACCGCCTTGCCCGGCTGGATGAGCAGCTCGACGGCCAGCTTGTTGATCG
>CBIMJO010001258.1:0-3647 GCA_966244135.1 uncultured Actinocrispum sp.
GGTCAAGTGGACCGTGCACGGCCAGCGCTTCGTGCACGCCACCACTGAGGCCACCAAGTTCGTGCACGACCTGTTCAAGCAGTACGGGGACGACGTGGCGGACCTCGAGGTCCGGCGCGGCTCCCTGGAGGACACCTACATGGCCATGGTCATGCGGTTCGAGACGAATCAACTGGAGGTGGCCCGGTGAGCATGTTCGCCAACACCGCGCGCATTGGTGTCCGCCGCGGCATCATCGAGCTGAAACAGGCCCTCCGGTCCTACAGCGACATCGCCGGGATCCTCTTCCCGTCGGTGATCCTGTTGGTGGTCATGGTGTTCATGCGCGGTTCCACGATCGGCAACACCGGGTTCTCGCTCGGCGCCGCCACCCTGCCCAGCAGCCTCGGTATGAACGTCGCGTTCGGCGGCATGATGGTGCTGGCGCAGAGCCTGGCGATGGAACGCGAGGACGGGACCCTGTTGCGTGCCAAGGCGACCCCGAACGGCATGCAGGCCTACCTGATCAGCAAGGTGGTCACGGTGTCGATCGGCGCCGTGTTCGGCATGCTGCTGTTGCTGATCCCCGGCGCGTTCCTGTTCGACGGCCTCGCGCTCGGCTCGGTCGGCTCCTGGCTGCTGCTGCTCGTGGTGGTGGGCATCGGCCTGGTCGCCACCATGCCGCTGGGCGCGGTGATCGGCTCGATGTTCAAGAACCCGCGCAACGCCGGCCTGATGATGCTGCCGATGATGGGCATGGTCGGCATCTCGGGGATCTTCTTCCCGCTGTCGGAGGCCGCGCGCTGGCTGCAGGACATCGCGCAGATCTTCCCGATCTACTGGCTGGGCCTGGGAATGCGGCACGCGCTGCTGCCGGACTCGCTGAAGGTCGTCGAGATCGGCGGCTCGTGGCGGCCGGTGGAGATGCTGCTCGTGCTCACCGCGTGGGCGGTCGCCGGCCTGCTCGTCGCCCCGATAGTGTTGCGCCGCATGGCCCGCCGCGAGTCCGGGTCGAACATGGAACGGCTGCGAGAGAACGCGATGAAGCGGGTCACCTGACATGAGCGAGGTCATCTACAACCGCATCGCGATGCTGCGGGCGGAACGGGGCATCTCCCGCAGGCAGCTGTCGGACGCGCTGGGCGTGCACTACCAGACGATCGGCTACCTGGAACGCGGCGAGTACAGCCCGAGCCTGCACCTGGCGCTGCGGATCGCGGAGTACTTCGAGGTCGCGGTGGAGGTCATCTTCTCCACCGCGCCCTTCCCCAGGATCGGCGCCGACCGAACCGCGTGACCTGGCCGAGACAACCCCGGCGGCAAATCCACAGTGGAGGGTCTCTTTCGGGGGACACATAGTCGCATTCGAACGTGCGCATGGTATGCCCTTTGGTGGACGTTTTTCGCCCGTTGTCGGCTGCACTTCGGGAGGACACGTGTTCACGCTGCAAGAGGCCACCCGTCGCGTCGAGGATCTCGCCCAGCACGCGATGTCCCTGCTGTCCTCGGCCGAGGCGGAGAAGATCTGCGGCGAACCCTCACCCTGCGACGACCCGTACGACGGCGGTCCCTCGGGGAAGTTCATGGCGGTGGCCGAGTACCGGATCTGGGACCTGGTGCCTGCTGACTACCCGAGGCACGTGAACACCCTGCACACCTGGTGGACCGCCAACGGTTTCGAGATCCTGCACGACGCCCGGCCGGTCGGACTCTATGTATGGGTGGAGAACGCGTCGGACGGGTTCCGGATGGCGGTGCAGGCCAACAAGAACGGCGCCCTGCTGCTCACGGCCACATCGCCGTGCGTGTGGCCGGGCAGGACGCCGGAAGGCTGAGGCGCGGCCTCGCGGTCGGATGTCGCGGACCGCGCCTTGGTGGATGAACTAACCGGCCAGAGCCAGCAGGCCCTGGTTGCGGGCGGGGTGGCGAAGCTCGGCGAGCGCGTGCTTCTCCAGCTGGCGGATCCGCTCACGGGTGAGCCCGATCCGCTCGGCCACCTGCTGCAGCGTGTACTCGTGGCCGTCGTGCAGGCCGTAGCGCAGCGAGATGATCAACGCCTCGCGCTGCGGCAGGGTCGCGATCTGCTTGCGCAGCTCGCTGTAGAGCTCCTCGCGCTCGAGGATCTCGGCGGCGTTCTCCGCCTCCATGTCGGGCACCAGGTCGGCGATCTTGGAGTCGCCGTCCTCGCCCACCGGGGTGTCCAGGCTGACCGCGTCCCGCCCGGCCCGGCGCAGCTCGATGATGCGCTCGGCGGTGGTGCCGACCTCCTCGGCCAGCTCCTCCGGGGTGGGGTCCCGGTTCAGCTTGCTCTCCAGCTTGCGCTCCACGCGGCGGAACTTGGCGAGCTCCTCCACCACGTGCACGGGCAGCCGGACCGTGCGGGTCTGCTCGGCCAGCCCCCGGCCGATCGCCTGCTTGATCCACGCCATGGCGTACGTGGAGAACTTGAAACCCTTGCTGTAGTCGAACTTCTCCACCGCTCGGATCAGCCCGAGGTTGCCCTCCTGGATGACGTCCAGCATCGGCAGGCCGGCCTGCGAGCGCTTGCGCGCCTGGGACACCACGAGCCGCAGGTTGGCGCGGATCATGTGGTCCTTGGCCTGGCGGCCCTCCCGGGCGATGATCTTCAGCTCGGCCGGGTCGTGGGCGATCGGCTCGCCCTCCTCGGCTCGCCGGAGCAGCTCCGTGGCGTATAGTCCTGCTTCGATCTGCTTGGACAGTTCGACTTCCTGCTGGGCGGTGAGCAGTGGTGTCGCTCCGACCTCGGCCAGGTAGTATCCAACCAGATCGGCGTCTTCCCTAGGGCGCACAACGGCCTTGGTCGTCTCGACGGACATGGTCTCCCCCTTTCAGGGCGCGCAGGTGTTCGCCCGCGCCCCGCGCGTGCTTGCCGGGCGTGGGTTCGAACGATGTCTTCACCGGATACCGGTTACGCAGCGTTCAACGTTACCTGGCCTGTTGGTATTCCTCTTCTGCGACGATGGACACACAGACGCATGACGTGGGTGTAGCCAGCGTCACCTGATCGAGCTACGGTAAGGTGAGCCTTACCTAAGTCCATCGCTCTGACCAGGGGGAACGCACGTGCCAACAGCCAGCAAGGTCATCCTCGCGGAGGTCCGCGCCGTGCGCGGCCTCACCCCGCACATGAGCAGGATCACCCTGCACTTGGACGGTCTGAGCGGCTTCGATCACACCGGGCTCGACCAGTTGGTCCGCACGTTCTTCCCGCAGAGCCACCAGCGTGTTCCGGTGGTTCCGCAGAGTGACGACTGGTGGACTGAGTACCAGCAGTTGCCAGAGGACATTCGTCCCGTTGTTCGCAACTACACGATACGGCGATTTCTTCCCGGCCGCAGGTCAATTGATCTGGACTTCGTGCTGCACGGTGACACCGGGCCGGCGTCCCGCTGGGCCCTCGACGCCCGGCCGGGTGACGTCATCGGGGTGCTGACCGACGGGCACGGCTACAACGAGCCCGAGGGCACCATCTCGCGGCTGCTGATCGCCGACGAGACTGCGCTCCCGGCCGCGGGCGCCATCCTCGACGCCCAGGACGGTTCGGCCCGGGTGCTCGCCGAGGTGGACGGCGCCGACGACCAGATCCCGCTGAAGGCCTCGGTCCGGTGGATCCACCGGGACGGGCCCGCTCGCGGCACGGGCGAGCT
>CBIMJO010001259.1:0-3639 GCA_966244135.1 uncultured Actinocrispum sp.
CGATCTCCGTCTCCTTCAGCCCGACCGATCTCAGCCTGAGGACCCCAGCCCGATTCCCTTCAGATCGGCGCAAGCCCACCGCAACGCCCCCAAGCCCCATCGCGGCGCCAGTAGGCGCCATCGCGGTTCGATTTTGTTTGGGGGAGCGGCGCACACACGCTTTCCGGCGGGCAGGGCTGGCGCCCTGCCCGCGCCTTTCGTCCTGCCGGTGCGCCGCAGGGGCCCCAAACCAAATCGAACCGCCCCAGCCACCCACTCGGCGCCGCCCAACCCAGCCGCGCCACCACCTACCTCAGATGCGCGGCGAGTTTCCGAAGCGCAGCACGGGTTTCATCAGCAGCCAAAGGATTCACGCTCATCCACTCGGAATCCCCAGCCAGCTGGAACCGCCCATGAGGAGTGTCCAGCCAGCGAACCTCATCCCCAACCCGCTGCCACTCCTCCTCAGCCCCATTCGACCGAACGGCAACCCCAGCCTGCCCATTCCCCCACACCGGCTGCAAATACTGAACCATCCGCCGCGACACGCGATCGTCAACCCCATACCGCGCAAAGACTTCCTCAACCTGACCAGGATCCAGCTGCACCGGCTGAACCCCGTCCTCAGTGGGCAGCGACGCCGTCAAAGCGTCAAAAGCCAGCTGCAAAGCCCGCCGCGGCAACGTGAACGGCGCAATCGGAGCCGGATCCAGCCGCGGAATGATCCGCATCAGCTCATCAACGGCATCGTCCAAGGACAACTGTCGCAAGAGGACGGATCCGGTCTCCTCCTCCGCCCGCTGCACCACGATCAGCGCACTCGTCCGGTCCACCAGAACACAGGCGCCGACGGTGGTCTTCTCCTGCGCCACAACAAGATCCAGCACGCCATTGCCGAACCGCAGCAGGTGCACGAACTCGTCCGCCAGCCCCACCGGGCCCTCAGCGTCGGCGAGCCCGCGTTCCATCAACTGCGCCCGAGCCCCCTGGAACAGCAGGGTCCGCTCCTGGTCGGTGGCCCCGAAGCTGGGGATCTCCAATGGGAACGGCGCCTCCACCTCGGCGAAAGTGCACAGCAGGTCCACTTCCACCGGGTGGAGCACAGCGTCTTCACTCACGGAAGCCATCGCGCGCGGCCGCATCCGTTTCCTGGTACTTGGCGGCGGTCTGCTCGGCGCCGTCGACGAACTCCTGGAGGTTGGCCAAGGCCGTGTCGAGCTGACCGGCGAGGCCGGCCTCGCCGGCGATGCGGTCGGCGAACTTCTCCGACAACTCCTTGGCCGGCGGCGAAGTCCCGAGCATCGGCGCCAGGGCCGGGTCGCGGAACTCGGCGACCTCGCGGCGCACCGCGTCGATGTCCGCCTTCACCTGTGCCACGGCGGCGGCGAACTCGCGCACCATCTCCGGCGAGACCTCCCACCCCTGGTCGCCGTGCATCGAGGGAGCGGGAGCCGGCGTGGTGGTCGGGCTGTCGTCGTACATATCCCCTCCTACAGGCCGATGACGGGCGGGGCGGCCTTGAGGTCGCCGGTGAACAAGTCCTCCTCGACCGGGAAACGACGCTTGTGCTCCTGGTCCTCTTCCTTGTTCGCACCCGCGCCCGCGCCCATGCCGCCCGGTCCGTAGCCGGACGCACCGGCCTTGCCGTACCGCGATGCGCCGCGTTCGATGTCCATGCCCCGGCCGCCGCCCGCGCCCATCATCGGCGGCATGGCACCGGCACCGGCGCCGAACGCGCCCGCGCCACCTGCGGTCAGCAGCCTGCTGTTGCGTGCGGCCAGATCCTCGGTCGCGCCGAGGCCGAACCCGGAGCCGCCGCCCGCACCCATGCCGTAGGGACCGGAACCGGTCAACGAGTTCCAGCGCCCACTGGGATTGTCCGCAAAGGACGGTGTGGTGCCGCCGGGCAGGAAACCCGGGCCACCGCCGGGATTGTTCCCGCCGGGGTTGTTCCCGCCGGGCTGCTGGCCACCGCCACCGGGGATGGTGTGCCCCGGGGGCAGGTCGCCCACGCCGGGCCGGGTGACGGGCCGGTTCCAGATCGGGTCGACGATGCCGTCCTGCGGCTGGCCGAACTGCGGCGTGGCACGGTCGATGCCCAGGATCGCGGTCTCGTACCGCGACATGGTCTGCACGGCCTTCTTCTTCAGCTTCTTCTTGCTGCTGCCGAACCCGAAGGCGCTCGCGATCCCGCCGAGCACCGCGCCGGCGGCCGCGCCGAACGGCCCGCCGATGGCGAACCCGGCGGCCGCGGCACCGCCCGCGGTGCCCAGACCGGACCAGAAGCCGCTCTTGGGCGCGCCGGGCATCGTGCTCTGCGCCGAGCGCAACGCGCCGCCCGAGTCGTCCACCGGCTCGGCGATCTGCGTCGAGGTCTGGCCCAGGTTCTGGATCCAGCCGGCGTTGCGGGCGACGGTCTGCGTGGCCTCCTCCGAGCCCGCGCCGCCCCAGAACTGCATGAGCCGCACGAGCGAGCGCTGCAGGTTGTCCGCGCTGGACGAGAGCTTGTCGCCCTGGCGCCGCCAGGTGTCGGCGAGGAACTCCAGCTGCGCCGGGTTGGCCTGGGTCGCCACGAACTTGATCAGCGTCTCGAGGCTGTAGCCGTTCCAGTTCGTGCCGCCGGTGACGTAGTGGTCGTCGGTCAGCCGCTGCTGGTGCTGCGAGCCCTGGCCCAGCCCCTGGACGCGCTGGATGAGCCCCTGGTAGTAGTTGCCGAGAATGCCTAAGAGTCCACTCTGGTTCGCCGGCACAGGTGTGCCCTCCCTCGTGGCGACACTGACCATCGTTTCCGACGGTGACGTTAGTCCATGCGATCGGGTGAAGGAATCACTTCCGCGCAACTGGCCGGAACCTTCCGTACGCTCGGGCAATGCCCAGGGTGCTCACGGTTTCCGACGAAGTCGTAGAAGCGCTGTGGACCGACCAGGTGCGCCGCCATTCGGTGGATCTGGTGCTGGCGGCCGGTGACCTGCCGTTCGACTACCTGGAGTACCTGGCCGACGCGCTGGAGCGGCCGTGCGTGCTCGTTCCCGGCAACCACGACGCTGACCTGGGCGGATACTCGCGCTCGCACGGGATGTGGACCCGCGGCGGGTTTCCGGCGCGCTGGCCGGGCCCGCAGGGCTGGGTCGACTCCGACGGCCGGGTGGTCGACGTGGCCGGACTGCGGATCGCCGGGCTGGGCGGGTCGATCCGGTACAGCGCCGGGCCCAACCAGTGGACCGAGCGGCAGCAGGCACGGCGGGTGAAATCGCTCGTCCGGGCGACAAAGCGCAGGTACCGTCGGGATGGGCGTGGCGTCGACGTGTTGCTGACCCACTCGCCGCCGCGCGGCGTCGGCGATGCGGAGGACCCACCGCACCAGGGGTTCAGCTGCCTGCACGAAGCCGTGCACCAGCTGCGGCCGGCCGTGCTGCTGCACGGCCACATTCACCCACATGGGCAGGACCTGCCGGAGCAGCGGCTGAACGGGACCCGGGTGATCAACACTGTCGGTTATCGGATCCTGGAGATCGGGACCGGCCCGGGAGGTGAAGGTGCACGGTGACACGGGGTTCCCGCGGGCGGACGCGGAGAACGACTTCCTGCGCATGCGCCGCAGGCAGGTGCTGTCCCGGCTGGCCGCGTTGCACACCGTGCTTGCGAGCACCTACTTCGACG
>CBIMJO010001260.1:0-3630 GCA_966244135.1 uncultured Actinocrispum sp.
AACCGCTCAAACTTGTCCGGGTCCACAATCGGCTCACCGGGCATCTTCGACACCAACGCACCGTCATGCTCGATCAGCCCGGCGTTCGTCGGGCGCAGCAACACCGTCTTGACCGTCAGCCGAACCCAGGCTTGTCCCGCCGCACTCAGCAACCCTTCGGCGTTCCAGTCCCGGGCGATCTGCGCGTCGGAGATCCCCGACAACACCGCATCGGTCGCCTCCCGCAGCGCCCGCCGCTCGCGCTTCACCAACCCGTCCGGCACCATCGGCCGATCCTCATCCGTCTGGCCCGGACCCGGCGTCCAGGCCAGATCCCGGCCGGGCCAGCCAAACCGACGCGGCCCACCGATATGCCCCTGCCCCTGCTCGCGATAGGTAGCGAACCGACGCTTGATCCGCCGCGACGTGTCATCCGACGAGCGCGCCGCGTGCGCTACCTCGATCCGCAGAATGAACCGGTCATCCGGGTCCGACAGATCCCGCGAACCGTGCGCACTGGCGACCAGGAAACCCTTGTCCGCCAAGTCAATCAACGTCTCCAGATCACGCGGCTGACGAAACAGCCGATCGGTATGCCACACCACGATCCCCTGCGAAGCACCCGACCGCACCCGCTCCAACAACTTCTCCCACCCCGGCCGACGCACCTCCTTCTTCCACGCCGACAACCCATCTTCCAACTCCAGACCCACCACCCCACCCAACCGGTCGATCACCTTCCGGTTGTCCGCCCACTGAGTCTCGATCTTCTCGAACTCACCCGTGTCCGGCATCTGCGACAACCGCCCATAGGAGTCGTACACAGGCGGCCCATCTGCCCTCTGACCTGCCGTAACCTTCTTCCGAGGAGCCATACACTGACGATACGTCCACAAATGAGACTTCGCCTACGTGGGGGTACCGACAGTTCTGGTGGTGAAGGGGGAGGTTGTCCACAGGCGCGCCATGCCCCAGCGGCCGCTGGCGTTGAACGGGCGGTCGGGCGGCGCCTGCTCGCCGGTCCGCGGTGCGCATCCGGGGCGACCGTTGGCCTTGCCGTGACCTGCGTAGATGCGGCGTTGACGAGACGTATGCCGGATGTCTGCGAGTGCGTGGGACGGTGAGGTACCGGGTGAGGACCCGGTCGCGGCCGATGGGGAACAGATGATCCAGATCAACGACGTCCGGTTGTTCGACGGGGAGTCCGTGCACGAGGAGGCCACCGTTGTGCTGGACGGCGAACGCATCGTCGCGGTGGCGCACCGTTCGTTGCCCACGCCGCCTGGTCCCGGCCACCAGCTGGTCGACGGACGCGGGCACACTTTGCTGCCCGGCCTGATCGACGCCTACGCGCACGTGCCCGGGCCGACGCTCGCGCTCGGCGTGACGACCGAGCTGGACATGTTCCCCGCCGAGCTGACCAGGGCATTGGCGGCCATCGAGGAGTTGCCCGACCGGCTGCCGACGACGCTGGTGTGCTCGCATGTCTCGGATGTCGACTCGGTGCGGACGGCGCTGGCCCAGCAGACCGAGATCATCGCGAACCTGCCGGTGGACGAGCCGCTCCCGGACGACGTAGTCGAGCGGATCACGCTGCAAGGCGCCGCTGTCGTGCCCTCGCTGACCAGGGTGGAACTGTCGGCGCGAAGCCCGCTCCCCGCGCGTGCGACCACAACCGTGCAGACCGGCGGTTTGCACCACGTCATGCGGAGCACGCGGCTGCTGCACGAGGCGGGCGTGATGGTCCTTGCTGGGAGCCACGGCGCGTCCTTGCACCGCGAGCTGGAACTCCTTGTGCTGGCCGGGTTGTCGCCGGTGGAGGCGTTGTCAGCGGCGACCTCCGTGCCCGCTGACGTGTTCGGCCTGGCCGACCGGGGCTATGTCGAGGCGGGCCGGCAGGCGGACCTCGTCCTGGTGACGGGCGACCCCTCGACGGACATCACCGCGACGCGGACGATTGCGCAGGTCTGGCGCGCAGGCACGCAATACCTCCCGTAGTCACTGCGCGGACCACGGTTCCGGCAAGGCAGGTGAGCGCGGCGATCCGTTGCAGCGTGGTCGTCGCGGAGGTCACGTCCCGTCGGTAGTGATCTGGGTCACTTCTTGCCGTTCGGCGACGGTTTTCCGGGGCGGCGCTGGTCTTGACCCGGACTGATCTCGACTAGTTCGGAGAGTGCGATGTTTCAGACCGCTGTCGTCACTGGTGCCAGCCGGGGGTTCGGGCGGGCGATCGCTGCCGCGCTCGTGGCCGCGGGCACGGATGTCGTTGGTGTCGCCCGGGATGCGGGGGGGCTGCGGGCGGTGGGCGACTCGCTGGGCTCGGCGTTCATCCCGCTCGCGGCGGACGTCACCGAGGAAGGGCTGGCGGCGGAGGTGATCGGCGAGCACCGGCCGAGCCTGCTGGTGCTCAACGCAGGTGCCACGCCGCACATGGCGCCGGTGCACGAACACACCTGGGAGACGTTCTCCCGCAACTGGCACGTCGACACCCGGCAGGCGTTCGAATGGACGCGGGCCGCGCTGCGGGAACCGTTGGCGCCCGGGAGTGTTGTCGTCGCGATGTCCAGCGGGGCGGCCTTGCAGGGTTCGCCGCTGAGTGGCGGGTACGCGAGCGCGAAGGCCGCGATCCGGTACATCCGGGGATACGCGGCCGACGAATCGGCGCGGGCCGGGCTGGGGATCCGGTTCGTCGCACTGCTGCCGCAGTTGACGCCGTCCGGCGTGGGATCCGTTGGGGTGACAGGGTATGCCGAGCGGGAAGGGATCTCGCGGGACGCGTTCGTCGAGCGGCTGCAGCCGGTGCTGACACCCGAACAGGTGGCCAAGGCGGTGCTGGAGGTCGCCGGGGACGCCGACAGCGCACCGGAGTACGTCGTCGCCGGCGCCGGGCTGCGGCCGGTCTAGAGTGGACGGTACCGCCTCCCGGGAGAGGACCATGCCGTCAGAGTTCGCCGTGACCGAGCAGTTCCGGCCGGAGCTGCTCGCGCACTGCTACCGGCTGCTCGGGTCCATCCATGACGCCGAGGACCTCGTGCAGGAGACGTACTTGCGGGCGTGGCGGGGGTTCTCCGGTTTCGAGGGACGGTCCTCGGTCCGGCGGTGGCTGTACAAGATCGCGACGACGGCGTGCCTGACCGCGCTGGAAACCCGCTCCCGGCGGCCACTTCCGTCCGGGCTGGGCGCGCCGTCGAGCGATCACCGGATCACGCTGGCCGCCCGCGAGCCTTCGGTGCCGTGGCTGCAGCCCGCGCCGTTCGACCCCGACACCTTCGCGTCCGTGCGCCTGGCTTTCGTTGCGGCACTTCAGTATCTGCCCGCCCGGCAGCGAGCCGTGCTGACCCTCCGCGATGTCCTGGCGTTCTCCACCGCCGAGGTGGCCGAGATCCTGGACACCACCGTCGCGGCCGTCGACAGCGCGCTTCGCCGTGCCCGTACCCGCCTCGCCGAAGCGGGTCCCGTCCAGGAGGATCTCGCCGAGCCCTCCGCGACGGCCCAGCTGACCCTCCTCGACAACTACGTCGACGCCTTCACCCGCGCCGATCCCGGCGCCCTCATCACCCTCCTGCGCGCCGACGTCGAGCTCGAGATGCCGCCCACCCCAACGTGGTTCACCGGCCGCACCGCCGTCCTGGGCTTCCTCACCACCCACGT
>CBIMJO010001261.1:0-3628 GCA_966244135.1 uncultured Actinocrispum sp.
CTCTGCATTCCCAGCTGTGCCACGGGCTTGCGGCCGTAGAACACCCACAGCATCGCGCCCACCAACAGGAACAGCGTGAACTGCACGAACACCACGATCCCGCTGCCGATCAACGCCTTCTGCCCGTCGCGCAGGGTCTTGGTGGCGAGCAGGCGCTGGGCGATGAGCTGGTCGGAACCGTGGGACGCCATGGAGAACACCGCGCCGCCGACGATGCCGGTGATCAGCATGTACGGCGAGGTCCAGATGTGCAGGCCGAAGTCGACGAGGGTGAACTTGCCATCCGCGGAGGCCATCGACGCCCAGCCGTCGGGCAGTTTACCCGCCAGCACGATGATCGCCGCGATCGCGCCGCCGAGGTAGAGCGACAGCTGGATCACGTCGACCCAGACCACGGCCTTGATACCGCCGACGTACGCGTAGAGGACGGTGAGCGCGGTCAGGATCACCACGATGTGCCAGTACTCCAGGCTCACGTGGAAGTGGTCGAGGATGATCTTGATCGGGATGGCGCCCGCGAACAGCCGCACGCCCTCGGCCAGCAGCCGGGTGATGACGAACGTCACCGAAGCCGTGCCCTGCAGGCCTTTGCCGAACCGCTCGCCCAGGAACGCGTACGCGCTGACCATGTTGCCCTTGAAGTACTGCGGCAGCAGCACGAACGCGGCGATCACCCGGCCGACGATGTAGCCGAACGCGAGCGAGAGGAAGGTGAACCCGTTGCCGAACACCAGGCCCGGCGTGCTGATCACGGTCAGCGTCGAGGTCTCGGTCGCGACGACCGACAGCGTGACGGCGAACCAGGGCAGGCTGCGTTCGCCGACGAAGTAGTCCGAAGAGGACTTCTGCTTCCGGCCGACCAGCACTCCGATCAGCGGCATCGCCGCCAGGTAGACGATGATGATTGCGATATCAAGTGCTCGCACGGGCCCCTCCCAGTGTTGTCACGACTTGCAGTCTGGTCACGGTGGTGGTCGCGGGCACGGGCAGCCGCAGGGGTTCACGCCCCGGGGTGATGCTGCCCAGCAGCCGCGGGCCGGCCGCGCCGGTCGGTGGGTTCGCCGGGATGCCGTGCCAGGTCAGGAACCCGAGCAGGGCGGTCAGGTACGCCTCCTTGGCGTCACTGGGAATGCCCAGCTCGTCGCTGGTGGCCAGCTCGGCGGTGAGGTGCCGGTCCAGTGCCTTCCTGAGCGCCGGGTTGCGGATGCCGCCGCCCGAGGCGACGACCCGCCCGGCCTGGTGGGAGTTGCAGGCGTCGGCGATCGTGGTCGCGGTCAGCTCGACCAGGGTGGCGAGCAGGTCCTTGCCGTCCACTGCGGGGACTCGCGCCAGGGCCTCGTGCAGATACGCGGCGTGGAAATGCTCCTTGCCGGTGGACTTCGGTGGCCGCAGGCCGTAGTACGGGTCGGCGCGCAGGATGGTGAGCAGGTCGTGCCGCACGGTCCCGGCGAGTGCGAGCTCACCGTCGTGGTCCATGGGTTCGCCGGTGACCATTTCCGCGGCCAGGTCGATCAGGGCGTTTCCCGGGCCGGTGTCGTAGGCGGTCTTTTCGGTGACGACCGAGATGTTGGCTATTCCGCCGATGTTCAACGCGATGTCATCGGTGAGCCAGAGCTGGTCGAAGAGTCCCGCCAGGGGAGCGCCGTGCCCGCCCGCCGCGACATCCCTGCTGCGCAGGTCGGAGAGCACGGGCAGACCGGTGCGCTCGGCGATCCAGGCCGGTTGGCCCAGCTGAAGCGTGCCGAGACAGCGACCGCCGTCGACCCAGTGGTAGATCGTCTGGCCCAGGGACGCGACCAGGTCGGCGGGTCCCGCCTGGGCCGCCGCCTCGGCGAAGGCCTGGCCGATCCCGGTGTCCAGGCGGCACAGCGTCCCGGCGCTGCAGTCGTTGGGCGGCAACGCCTCGAGGAACTCCTCGCGCAGCTCGGCCGGGTAGGGCACCTCGGTGTGGCCGACGGGCGCCAGTTCGACCGTCTCGGCGGAAAGCCGCAGGTCAGCGACTGCCACGTCGATGGCGTCCACCGACGTCCCCGAGATCAGGCCGACGACCCGTAAAGAGCCCATGAAAGTGTGGTCTATTGCACACTTGGGCCGCGCGCAAGTTCTCGGGTTAGTTCTTGACCAAACTGAGTTGAATACGGTTGAAGCTTGGCGACGCTGTGGATGCGAGGATGGCGCGGTGTCGTCTACCACTGTGATCGTCATCGTCGCGGTCATCGTCATCCTGCTCGTGGTCGCCCTGGTCACCGGCCTCGTGCTGGCCCGGCGACGGCGCGTCAGCCTGACCGACCCCGCCAAGACGGTCGAGGAGAAACCCAGGACCGGCGGCGGCTACCAGGCCGGCGGCGGCATCAGCCTGGCCTCGGGCGGGAAAGCGCCGCCCGCGCCGCCGGTGCACCCGGTCGAGGACCGGACGGAGGTCGACGGCCAGCCGGGCGTCGGCGACGACGCCGCGGTACCCCGCGACTCCGAGAAACGCGACATCGTCGACATCGAGCTGCCTGAGGCGCCCTCGGTTCCGGAGGCGCGGGAGGCTCCCGAGGCTCCGGCGGAGCCCGCGCAGGTCGAGGAGATCGAGCCGACGTCGGGGCGGCTGGAGCGGCTGCGGGGGCGGCTGTCGCGGTCCCGTTCCGCGTTCGGCCAGGGCCTGCTGGGCCTGCTCGGCGCCGGTGACCTGGACGAGGACTCGTGGACCGAGGTCGAGGACACCCTGCTGATGGCCGACCTGGGCGCGGCCACGACGACCGAGATCGTGGAGAGGCTCCGCACCGAGATCACCACCCGCGGCGTGCGCTCGACCGACGACGCGCGCGCGGTGCTGCGGAGTGTGCTGGTGGAGGCGCTGCACCCGGACATGGACCGCGCGGTGCGGGCGTTGCCGCATGGGCCGGGGCGGCCCGCGGTGGTGCTGGTCGCCGGGGTGAACGGGACCGGCAAGACCACGACGACCGGCAAGCTGGCGCGAGTGCTCGTGGCCGATGGGCGGAAGGTGCTGCTGGGGGCCGCGGACACGTTCCGGGCCGCGGCCGCCGACCAGCTGGCGACCTGGGCCGGGCGGGTGGGCGCCGAGGTCGTGCGCGGCAAGGAAGGTGCGGACCCCGCCGCGGTCGCGTTCGACTCGGTGAAGCGGGGGATCGAGGCCGGGGTGGACGCGGTGCTCATCGACACCGCAGGGCGGCTGCACACCAAGACCGGGCTGATGGACGAGCTGGGCAAGGTCAAGCGGGTGGTCGAGAAGCAGGTCGAGGTCGACGAGGTCCTGCTCGTGCTGGACGCGACGACCGGGCAGAACGGGCTGACGCAGGCCCGGGTGTTCCGGGAGGTCGTGGACGTGAGCGGGGTCGTGCTGACCAAGCTCGACGGGACCGCCAAGGGCGGCATCGTCTTCCAGGTCCAGCGCGAACTCGGGGTTCCGGTGAAACTGGTCGGCCTCGGTGAGGGCGCCGACGACCGGGCCCCGTTCGAGCCCGGCGCCTTCGTGGACGCCGTGCTCGCCTGACAACTCTGTTCAGCCCTCGTGAGCGGGAACCGCGCACGAGGGCTGACGGCTGTTTATGTGAGGTCCTTGGGGGCGTCGAGCAGTTGGGACAGCGCGATCGTGGTGATGTTCTCCTTGGTGAACACGTCC
>CBIMJO010001262.1:0-3627 GCA_966244135.1 uncultured Actinocrispum sp.
GGGGTGAGTGTTTTGGGACGGGTGGGCGAGTTACGGGGTGAAGAAGGTTTTGAGCGGGGGGGTCAGTGCTTGTGGGGTTACGTCGTGGGTTTGGTTGGGGAGGGATTGGTGAGTGGCGGTGGGGAGGGTTGCGGCGGTTGCTTTGGCGGCTTGCTGGAGGGAGTGAGGGCTGGCGCTGCCGGACATGAGGAGGGTGGGAATGGTTATGTTGTGGGTCGGGATTGTGCCGTCGCCGAGGATCTCCGCGTCGTAGGCGAGGGTGTGGGCTATTGCTTCGAGGACGGGCCAGGCGGGTTGGGTACGGAGGGTGGCGATCATTTGCTGGGGGACGCCGACGTTGGTCATGAAGTGGGCTATGGCTGCGCCTTTTCGACCTGCGGTGAGGAGTTCGTTCAGGTGAGTGGCGTATTCCCTTGCTGCTCCTGGGTTTTCTGATGCGGCGATGAACGGTGGCTCGTAGAGGGCCAGTTTGGTGATCGCTGGAGTGACCGCGGCTGTTGCGAGGGCGAGGGCCGCGCCGGAGGAAATGCCGTAGACGTAGGCCTGGCCCCCGGTTTCGGTGATGAGGGCTTGGAGGTCCTCGATTTCGCGGGCCACCGCGTACGGTTGGGTGTCCGTGCTTTCGCCGCGGCCGCGGCGGTCGTAGGTGTAGACGGTGAAGGTGTCGTCGAGGGCGGCGGCGAGTGGTTGTAGCGGGCCTGCGGCGCGGTAGCACATGGCGCCGTCGACGAGGATCAGCGTCGGGCCGGAACCCGTTCGGGTGTAAGCGATTCTGGTGCCGTCGGGTGAAGTGATGGAAGGCATTGGTCCTCCAGTGCTCAGGCCGTGGTTTCGGCGAGGTACTTCTCGAAGCGGTCCAGGCTGGTCGCGAAGCCGGCCCGGGCCTCGGCGCTCATGTACGCGGCCGGGACATTGGTCTGGTGGGTCACGACTTCGGTGTCGCCATTGGACAGTTGGGTGAACGTGATCTCGGTGCGCATGCCGCCCTCGACGTCACCCTCGATCCACACGAGACGGTGGGGGCGCTCGATTTCCGCGTAGATGGCCCGCATTGTGTACGTCGAGCCGTCGGATTCATTGACCATTGTGGTCTCGAAGGCGCCGCCCGGGCGGAGGTCGACGACGATGCCGTCGAGCGGTGTCGTCATTCCGGTCGGGCCCCAGAAATGGGTGAGGTGCTCGGGCTGCGTCATGCAGTCGAACAGCAACTCGGGGGACGCCGGGTGGACGCGCTTGTAGGTGAGCTCACCGGTCTCGGTCATGTGGATGGTCCTTCGTCGCGGGCTTGCAAGGCGGCCAGGTGCGCACTCAACCGGTCGTGCCGGTCGGCCCAGACCTGGCGGTGACGTTCGATCCAGCCGACAGCGGCGTCGAGACGAACCGTCTCCAGCACACACGGCCGCGACTGCGCAGTCCGCGTGCGGGAGATCAGGTTGGCGCGTTCGAGCACCTTCAGGTGCTTCGAGATCGCCTGCTGGGTCATCTCGAACGGCTCGGCGAGCTCGTTCACCGTCGCGTCGCCGCGGGCCAGGCGCTCCAGGATCGCGCGCCTCGTCGGATCGGCGAGCGCCGAGAACACCAGGCTCAGCTCGTCTTCCACAACTGCGGGCATGCCCAGACCGTACCCACAACCGAGCAGTTTCACAACCACATGGTTGTATACAAGAGCGGCAGCGACCGCGGGAGGGCACTCGCGGGTTCAGACCGTGAGGTTACGACCGGCGCCGAGGCCGCAGCACGCCTGCACGAACGCGGCCACCAGCAGCATGGTCATCGGCGCGGTCCAGGTGTTGGTCGCGTCATGCAGCGCGCCGAACACCACAGGTCCCAACGTGGCGAACAAATAGCCGACGGACTGCGCCATGCCGGACAGGGCCGCGGCGGCGAACGAGTCGGCCGAGCGCAGCGTGAAGAAGAACAGCGCCAGCACGAAGCAGAGCCCGCTGGCCAGGCCGACGATGACCACCCAGAGCACCGCGAGACCCGGCGCGAGGATCAGGCCCAGGTACCCGGCGAAGCTCAGCATCGAGCCGCCGGCCGCCAGCAGCCGCTGGTCGGGCAGCTTGTTGGCCACCAACGGGGTGACCGCGCTCATCAGCACGCCCAGCACCTGCAGGACGAGCAGCAGCCAGCCGCCGGTCTCCTCGCTGCGCCCCAGGCTGTGCAGGATCGCCGGGAACCACGCGAGCACGATGTAGAACCCGAACGACTGCAAGCCCATGAACGCCGTGACCTGCCACGCCAGCGGCGAGCGGAACGGCATCCGCCCGGTCTGCGCGGGCATCGCGACCGCTTGGTCCCGCCGGAACCCCTGCGGCAGCAACACCGCGAGGGCGATCAGCGACAGCCCGGCCGTGCACCCGAGTGCCGTGCGCCATCCGCCTGGCAGCGTGCCCGCCAACGGCACCGCGAGCCCGCTGACCACCGCGCCGACGACGCCCATCGTCACCGAGTACAGGCTCGTCATCGGCGCGACCCGGTCCGGGAAGTCGCGCTTCAGCAACGCGGGCAGCAGCACGTTGCCGACGGCGATCGCCATCCCGAGCAGGACCGTGCCCAGCCAGAGCAGTCCCGGCAACGGCACCGACCGCAGCAGGATCCCGACGGTCAACATGACCAGCGCGAACCAGAGCAGCCGCTCCATCCCGGCGCGGCGCGCCAGCCTGGGCACCTGCGGCGAGAACACCGCGAAGGTCAGCAACGGCAGCGCACTCAGCAGCCCGGCCTGCCCCGCGGACAGGCCCTCGTCACGCCGGATCGTCTCCAGCAACGGGCCCACCGAGGTGATCGGACCCCGTAAGTTGGCCGCCACCAGCAGGATCCCGGCGATGACCAGCACTCGTCGCGCGGTCCGCACACCGGTGTCGGACACCATCACTGCGCCCATACTCGCGTCCCAACCGCCTACAACGTGATCCGACGGATCATCCTACGTATGCGTCAACCTGTTCGGCCACCCACATGCGTAGCATCGGCAACTGTCCCTAGCAACAGTGCGTAGCGGATCAGTTGCGAACTGCAGGCGACTACTTAGGGGATGCTCGTCCTGTTGGCGGATCAAGCTTTCCGCCACCTGTGCTCACCGCGGGACCGGGGCCTGTGTCGGCAGGATTCCGGTCGATGAGGGCCGGGATCGGCCGGGCGTCTGGTGCTGTGTGCTGCGCAGGAGCGGGCGGTGCCCAGGCTTCAGCGAGGTGGCTCCTGGCGTCGCCGTGGGAGCGCCTCGCACCGGCCTGTGGTGGCGGCAGGGCCGCCTCAACTCGGCTGCCGCGATCGAGATCCCTTGAGCACACCTCGACAAAGCGGGTGAGGTGAGGGCCGCTTCGACCTGACTGTCTTTGCTGGGAGCCTGATCACGCGGAAGCGGAGGGATATGGGCCAGCTTCCGCGACCGGGATCGAGCAGCCAGCGCGCGGGGCGGGTACCACTCAACTTGGCTGCGACGGGGATCCATCACGCTCAAGCGCCTGGACACGGTGGGGTCAAGGGGCCGCCGCGGCGCGGACGCCGCGACCTAGATCCGCCGGGCGCGCTCAACAAGGCGAAGCGGTGCGGGCAGGACCGCTTCGACGTGGCTGGCACTGCTGGGATCCATCAGGCAAGCCTGAGCGCTCGTGGACAGCGGGG
>CBIMJO010001263.1:0-3626 GCA_966244135.1 uncultured Actinocrispum sp.
ACGCCGACCCCGGAGAAACGAGACGAGTAGTTGCCCGAGGCGACCGTCCACGGCATCCCGCCTGCCGAGGTGCATTTCCACGAAGTCGGGGCGCTGGACGCGATCGTGGACGTGGTCGGCTGCGCGCTCGCCCTGGACCTGTTGGGGCTTCTGGACGCCACGGTGACCGTCTCGCCGATCGCCGTGGGTGGCGGCACGATCACCGCATCGCATGGACGTCTCACCGTTCCCCCACCGGCGGTGCTGGCCCTGCTGACCGAAGGCGCGGCTCCGGTGGCCGCCCACCCGTCCCCGCGCGAACTGTGCACGCCCACCGGCGCGGCCCTCCTGACGACCCTCGCCGCCGGGTACGGCCCGATGCCGGCCTGCGTCCCCACCAGGGTAGGCGTCGGCGCGGGCACCGCAGACCCCAGCACGCACGCCAACATCGTCCGCGTCGTCGTGGGTTCCGCCTCGGGCGCCACCCCATCCTGGCTCACCACGACGATGACCGTCATCGAGACCACAGTGGACGATCTGGATCCCCGCCTCTGGCCCGAAGTCCTGACCGCGCTACGCGAGGCGGGCAGCGCCGACGCCTGGTGCGCCCCGATCACCGCCCACAAAGGCCGCCCCGGAGTTCTGCTTACCGTCCTGGCCGCCGACGACCGGGTGGACGGCCTCTGCGCCACGATCTTCGCCCACACCTCGACACTGGGTGTCCGAACCTACCCGGTCGCCCGCCGCGCCCTGCCCCGCGACACGGTGACCGTTGACTACCAAGGCATCCCGATCTCAGTCAAGCGCGGCTACCTCGACGGCGAACTCGTCACGGCACAACCCGAGTACGAGGACGCCAAAGCGGCCGCCGCCACCACCGGCGATCCGCTCCGCCACGTGCTTGACGCGGCTCGGGCCCGAGCCACCGGCCATCCACATCGGACGGACTGATCAACGCCGCTTCGCCGGTGCCAGCCGGATCATCCGGAAACCCTTGTCGACCACCGCTTCGAAGTCGACATCCGCGCGGGTGGCGGCCGGGCGCAGCGCGGTTTCCAGCACGGCCAACGTCATGTCCGCGAGCACCGGGGCGACGATCTCCGGCGCGGGCGCGTCCGTGAACCGCCCGGCGATGTACTCCTCCAGCACCCGCAGCCATCTGATCCGGATCTCGTACGCCTGCCCCAGCACCACACGCGAGGAGCTGTTCGAGGAGAAGACGAACCTGTTCGCCGAGCTGATGAAGGGCGAGCCGGTCACCTGGCACGGCAAGACCCGCCCGGCCCTGCGGGAGCAGGACGTCGTGCCGCACACCGGCGGCTTCCCGGTGTGGATCGGGGTCGGTGGCAGCCCGCAGTCGGTCGTGAGGGCGGCGCACTACGGGTTCTCGCTGATGCTCGCCATCATCGGCAGGCACCCCAAGCGGTTCGCGCCCTACTCGCAGCTGTTCCAGCAGGCGCTCAAGCAGTTCGGCCGCGACCCGCTGCCGGTCGGCGTGCACTCCCCCGGGCATGTCGCCGCCACGGACGAACAGGCGCAGCGCGAGTTCTGGCCACACTACCGGGATGTGATCACCCGGGTGGGCAAGACACGCGGGTTCGCCACGCCCACCGAGGCTTCGTACGCGCACGAGGTCGGGCCCCATGGGGCGCTTTACGTCGGCTCCCCCGAGACGGTCGCGCAGAAGATCGCGACCAGCCTCCAGGTGTTGCAGGCCACCAGGTTCGATCTGAAGTACGGCATCGGTGGCCTGCCGCACGAGTCGCTGATGACCACGATCGAACTCTACGGGACCGAGGTCACCCCCCGCGTGCGTGAGCTGCTGGCGACGTCGGCCGCCGCGTGACCGGTTGCCTGGGCGGCAGGACCAGCGCCGCCCAGGTCGTTCATCGCGTGGTGCAGGCCGCGACGGTGGGCGTGGCGGGTGCCTTGGCGGCGGCGGTGGCGCCCCCGGCGAGATAGGCGAAGAAGCAGAGCGCCGCGATGATCCCGAGCAGCCGGAGCGGGCGGATCTCGCGGGTGCTGGTCACCTTCATTTCCATTTTCGGTGCCCCTCCTCCGGGGTGGCGGTGCCGGCCTCGCTCACGGCCGGTACACGAGTTGTACACACCCCGCCACTGGTAGTCCGACCAGAACAACCCCGGACATGCGGGTACGGTGAAACGGACGACGGATTCGGGGGGTGACCATGGCGGAGTTCGGCTCCGTGCTGGACCAGGTCGGCGGCACGCCGCTGATCCGGCTCAACCGGATGGCGCCCGCCTCCGGCGCGCAGGTCTGGCTCAAGGCCGAGTTCCTCAATCCCGGGGGCAGCGTCAAGGACCGTGCGGCGCTGTCGATGGTGCTGGCCGCGGAGGAGTCGGGCATCCTGCGGCCGGGTGGGACGATCATCGAGTCCACATCGGGCAATACCGGCATCGGCCTGGCGATCGTGGCCGCGCAGCGCGGATACCGGCTGATCGTGGTGCTGCCGGACAAGAGCAGCAAGGAAAAGATCGACACGCTCAAGGCCTACGGCGCCGAGGTGGTCATCACGCCGGGCATGCGGCCGCTGGGCCACCCCGAGCACATCCGGGAGGTCGCCGCGCGGATCGCCGCGGGGACCGGCGCCTGGTGGGCCGACCAGTACAACAACCCGGCCAACCCGGACGCGCACCGCACCGGCACCGGCCCGGAGATCTGGGCCCAGACCGACGGGCGGATCACGCACTTCGTGTGCGGCATCGGCACCGGCGGGACGATCACCGGGACGGGCGAGTTCCTCAAGGGGGTCAGCGGCGGCCGGGTCCAGGTCATCGGCGCCGATCCGGAGCATTCGACCTACGCGGGCGGCGACGGCAGCCCGTACCTGGTCGAGAGCATCGGCCACTACCGGCATCCGGACACCGTCGAGGACGTGTGGCCCGAGTCCTACAACGCCGAGGTGGCCGACCGGATCGAGCGGGTCGGTGACCGCGAGTCGATCCTGACCGCACGGCGGCTCGCCCGCGAGGAAGGGTTGCTCCTCGGCGGTTCGGCCGGGACCGCGGTCGCCGCCGCGTTGAGAGTGGCGCAGCGGCCCGAGGATGTCGTGGTCGTGATCATCCCCGACTCCGGCAAGGCCTACCTGTCCAAGTACTACGACGACGAATGGCTTGCGCGGCTTGGCTTCCTGGAAGGCGCCGAGACGCTCAGCCCGTCACCCGTGCCGTGGTTGCCCGCCACCGCGACCGTCGGTGACGCCCTCGCCCGGACCGAACCGGACGACCTGTGGCCGGTGTGCGCGGTCCGCGTCGCCGGGCCGCCATCGGTCGCGGAAGTCGTTGGCACGCTGGACATCGCCGCCCTGCGCGACAGCGATGCCGATCCTGCCGGCCCGATCACCGAGCACACCACGGAACCGCTGCCCGCAGTCGGCATCGGCGAGAGTGCCGAGACCGCACTGTCCCGTTTGGATGGCCGGGACGCGGCCTGGGTGCTTGTGGACGGCCGGGTGCACGGCGTGATCCACAAACACCAGCTCTAGCCCAACGAACAAGTTGCGGCGTCGGTGCCGGCCGGACGGGGAATGGTCGCCGACGCCGGTGGTCGCACGCCGTTGAGCCAGCGTTCCAACGCGGTGAACGCCGTCCGGAAGCAGGGACCCATGGGCCGCAACAGGTCCGGGT
>CBIMJO010001264.1:0-3626 GCA_966244135.1 uncultured Actinocrispum sp.
GAGCGAGCTGGCCGGGCGGCTCGAGGAGCTGCCGTCGGACAAGGACGTCTATGTCGTGTGCCGTAGTGGTGGCCGGTCCGCCCGGGTCACCCAGTACCTCAACGGCAACGGCTGGGACGCCGTGAACATCGACGGCGGCATGCAGTCCTGGGCCGCCCAGGGCAAGCCGATGGTGAGCGACGGTGACGCCGAGCCCGAGGTCATCTAGGTGGCGTTCCGGCCGCACCGCCCGCCGAGGATGCGCTGGGTGGCGACTCCGCCGCCCGGTGCGTACCAGCGTGGCGGTGCGTCCCCCCGGCCGCGCCCGTACTTAGGCCCGCCCGCGTACCCGACGCCGCCGCGCTGGGGGTTCCCCAGCCTGGCCTGGCGCTGGCCGCGGTCGGTCCCGGGCACGGCCGTCGAAGGCCCGCCCGCGGTCGAACGCGTCCGCGTGCTGGCCAAGCACACCTCGGCGATGTTGTGGCTGCTCGCGGGTGTGTCCACGGTGGCCGGGCTGTCCGAGATCTGGCGGTACGTGCTGCTGCTGCAGAGCCGGTATGGCGCGTTGAGCAGCGGTGTTGTGTCGGCGTCCGACACGTTCGTGTACACCGGGGCCAGCCTGGCGCTGGCTGTAGGTGTCATAGCGGCCGCGTTGACCGTGTGGTGGCTGTATGTGGCCCGGCTCGCGGCGACTGAGGTGGCCGGCTACCAGCCCGCCCGCACCGACAAGCAGTTCTTCCTCGGCCTGCTCATCCCCGGCGTGAACCTGGCGGTGGCCGGGTCTGTGCTGGCCGAGCTGGAGCACGCGGCCCAGCGCGGTGGCGAGGGCGTCCGGCCCGCACCGAGCAAGCAGCTCAAGTGGTGGTGGGGGCTGTGGATAGCCGACGGCGTGTTCACCGCGCTGTCCATCATCTGGCGGTTCCGTGGCGGTGTGCAGGCCCAGGCCGACGGCGTGCTGTTCGCCATCGTCACCGACGGTCTGGCCGCTGCCCTGGCTGTGCTGACGGTGCTCCTTGTGCGCCGGCTGGTGCGGTTGCTGGCCCCGATCGACCTCAGCGCCATCCGGCTGATGCGGGTCATCAAGGTCACCGACGCACCCGAACCCGAGCTGCGCGCGACCCGCTCGTGGGGGTCCGCGCGCTGATGCAACCCGGTCGGCGGGAACGGCGTTCATAGCGCGACCGCAGACACATGGGGGCCGGGTGGCACGCTACGACGACGAGTTCGCCGAGTTCTTCGCCGCGCGCTTCGACAGGACCAGACGCATGGCCTACGCGCTGTGCGCGAACTGGAGCGAAGCCGAGGAGCTGGCGCAGAACGGCTTTGTACGGCTGTACTCGCACTGGCCGCGGGTGGTGCACCAGAACCCGGAGGCCTACCTGCGCACGATCGTGATCCGGCTGTTCCTGGACGGCCGTCGCCGTCAACGCAAGCGCGAACACCTCGTGGCCGAGCCACCGGACACGCCCCTGGAGTACGACCAGACGTACGACGACCGGCAACCGCTGATCGCCGCCTTGCAGCAGCTGCCACCGCGGCAACGGGCGGTGCTCGTGCTGCGGATCGTCCAGGACATGTCGGTCGACCAGGTGGCAGAGGCGATGCGCTGCGCACCGGGAACAGTGAAAAGCCAGCTGGCGCGAGGCCTGGCCACCCTCCGGGCGGCCTATTCGAACGTGGGTGGGATGTGATGGAGCAGCTGCCGGAGAAACTGCGCGCGGAGGTCGAGGCTCCCGCGCCCGCCGTCCAGACCTCGTTGTCCGAGGTCATGCGCCTCGGCCTGCGGCGGCGCCGGTTCCGCCAGACCGGTTCGGCCGCACTGTCGCTGGCGGTCGTCGCCGGGGTCGGCGTGCTGGCGATGACGTTGGGTGGCAAGGACACCCGGCTGAACCAGCCCGCGGACCCGACAACGGTCTCGACGACGCTCGCGACGACAGCCGGGGTGTGGCCGCAGGCGAACCTGCCCGACCACATGCCGTACGGCACCTGGACCCCGGCGAGCACGGCTCCGCCGCCACCGGGCTTTCCGCAGGTGGCGATCCCGTTGTGCGACGGCAAGACCGGCTGGCTGGACTTCCCGGCGACCAAGACGTCCACCGACTTCGGCCGGCAGGTCGTCGCGAAACTCCGGCAGGCCGCGCCGAAGTCGACGATCGGCACGCTGACCCCGGACATGCCGCCCAAGGCCCGCGAGTCGAACGGCTTCGACGTCGACGTCAACGACTCGGCCGGCGTCGGCAGCGTGTGGATCAGAACCGGCACGTTCACCGGCACGCCCCTCGCCGAGGCCGACCGGCAGGCCTACCAGGAAAACAACTGCCATCCACCTCAACGCACGATCCAGGCGGACGGAACTGTGCTGCAGCTCTACCCGTACCGTCCGAGCGAGCCGTTCCAGACGCTGTTGCAGTCCCTGGTGATCTACCGCCCCGACGGCACGCTCGTCGTCCTCACCCAGTCGAGCTCCGGCAGCGTGGACGTTCGCCCCGACCCCAAGCAGCCCACCGTATGGCAACGTACCGGCAAGGGCCGTGGCACGCTGCCCCTCACCGAACAGCAGTTCGCCGCTGTGGGTGTCGGCGTCGCTGGGTCTTGAGGATGAGACCTGCTTGGGTCGCGCGAGCGAGGCCTTCCAGGCGTCGCTCGTTCCATACTGTCGGGCGTGCGTGTTCGTGAGCTGCTGGTTGCCGCTGTCGTCGTAGTTGTGACGGTGGTGCCCGTTGCGCTGACGTCGTCGTGGGGTGCTGTGGGGTTGGCTGTGCTGGCGTCGGCTCCTGCTGTGTGGATGTGGCGGAAGCCGTTGGCGGCGGGTCTCGTCGTTGGTGTGGCGACGACTGTGCTTGCGGCTGTGTACACGGCTCCGCTAGTACCTGCTGGGCCATTGCTAGCGATCTACGTCATCGCCGCTGAGTTGTCGGCGTTCTGGCGAGCCGTGTGCGTTCTGGCGACGGTCGCCGGGGTGACCATTTCGGTGGTTCTGCCAGGGGACGGCAGCCTGGACACCTACCGGTATCTCGGCGTCGTCTATGCCGCTGCCTTCGCGTTGGGGACGAACACGCGCGCACGTGCGGCGGCGGTGCGGGAGGAACGGGCCGCGGCCGCCGAGCGGGAACGCATCCGGATCGCACGGGACATGCACGACATCATCACGCACTCGGTCGGGATGATGGTGGTTCAGGCCGAAGCCGGTCCTCTTGTGGTGCGCAGCGATCCGGCGCGGGCGGAGGCGGCTTTCGAGGCCATCGCCGACACCGGCCGGGGCGCGATCGCCCAGCTGCGTTCGGCCGTAGTGGCTTTGCGTTCGCCTGGCATCGAATCGGTGGCTTCGCTGGTGTCGGCGACCGAAGGGGCCGAGCTGGAGGTCGTGGGCCGGGCGCGGGCGGTATCGTCCGAAGTGGACACTGCGGTCTATCGCGTTGTGCAGGAGTCGTTGACGAACGTCGCGCGGCACGCGTCGGCTTCGCACGTGCGGGTCCGGTTGCAGTGGCGGGAACGGAGTCTGGGGGTGGACGTGGTCGACGACGGGCGCGGGCCGAACGGCCAGGCCTTTGGCTTCGGCCTGCTGGGCATGCGCGAACGGGTCGCCGCATGCGGTGGGACGCTGCGCACCGGGCCCGGGCCGGGTGAGGCCGGGTTCGCCGTGCACG
>CBIMJO010001265.1:0-3625 GCA_966244135.1 uncultured Actinocrispum sp.
CTCTGGAGACTCCAGCACGATCGGTTGCAGGCCAGTGCGTTCGGTGACGAGCGAGGCCAGCATCGGCACCCGGGTACAGCCGCCGACCAGGAACACACCCGCGAGCGGACCCGACCGGGCACGACCCAGAACCTCGCTCAGCACGTCGACGACCTTGGTGAGCAAGGGACGCACCAACGTCTCGAACTCACCGCGGGTCAAGTGCGCGTCCGGCAACGGCGGCGGCATCGGGATGTCCGTGTGCGCGTACCGGGACAACGCTTCCTTCGCCGCGCGGACGTCCTCGGCGAGGGTGCGCGCGACCCGGCGGGCGGCCGGGGTGGCCGGGCGGTCCAGCTCGGTCCACAGTGGATCGTCCGTGCGCAGGTGCCGGAGCAGCTCGAAGTCCAGGTCGCGGCCGCCGATGTCGGTCCCGCCGTCGGCGAGCACCTCCCACCCGCCCGGACCCTGCTTCACCACGGCGACATCGGTCGTGCCGCCGCCGACGTCCAGCACTGCCAACGCCTGCCCGGCCTGCAGCCGCACATCCGGCAGCGTGACGAACCTTCCGGCCGCGGCGACCGGCTCGGGCATCAGACGAACCGGACATCGCACCCCGGCCAGGCGCGTCGCCTCCATCAGCACATCGCGACGGCTCTTGCCCCAGGCCGCGGGATGCGTGAGCACGAACTGATCCGGTTCACCGCCCTCCCGGCGGGCCTCGGCGAGAACCTGACCGAGCAACGCCGCCAGCAGGTTGACGACTGGCACGGCCTGGTTGCCCAGCAGCACCTGGCCTTCGCCGACCCGCAGCTTGGGCGTCGGCTCGAACCGGGCGGCGTCCAGCCTGGCCTGGCGTTCGGCGTCCCGGCCGACGACGAGCTGGCCGTTGCGGTCCAGCCACACCGCCGAGGACAGCGTCTGTTCGCCCGACAACCGCAGCAACCGCGGTTCGCTCGAGCCGATCCGTAACGCCGCCACGGTATTCGAGGTGCCGAGGTCTACAGCCAGGGTCCGCACCGCGGCAGCCTAACTACTGAACCAACCCGGCGAGAACAATGTCCAGCAAACGCCGCCAGTCCCCGGAACCCGCGCGGATGGTCGCGGACAGAGCGCCAGCGATCATGTACACATCGTTGACAGAACAGTCTTTCCGCAGGCGGCCGGCCGCCTTGTCCTGGACGATCAAGGCTTCCACCGCCGCGGAGAGCTGCTTCAGAGTCTGCCCCTTGGGTTCGCTGCCGGTGGACCGACGGGCATCCTCAATGGCCGCCGACAGGCCACGGTCACCGGCCAGCACCTCGCCCACGTGCGTCAGGTACTCGGCGAGGCCACCACAGCCGATGGCGAACTTCAGAATCTCCGCAAAACGGTGTTGCGCGGCGGCTTCCACCAGGTCGTCCCGGGTCGGGAAGTGCCGGTAGACCGTGCCCACACCGACCCCGGCCCGGCGAGCCACGTCCGCGAGCTGCACCTCGGCGCCGTACTCGGTGAACAGCTCACGGGCGGCCTCCAGCAGCCGGGCGCGGTTGCGCTCCGCGTCCGCTCGCGGCTTGCGGGTTGACACCGTCGAGGCTCCTTCCTACCGTTGATGCGGAATCGGATTCCGGTTCCGCTATCACTGGGAGGATACATGTCCGCGGATCGTTTCATCCTGTTGCCACCCGGCTCGACCCGTCCGGCCCGGGTTCCGCTGCCGCCCGGGTTCGGCGTGAAGGCGTCCACCGCCGACACCGAGGGCCGCCTGGCCTTCCTGGAGAACCAGCTCGACGTGGACGTCCCCGAGCACGTGCACGAACGGATGGACGAGCTGGTCTACGTGCTCGAGGGCGAGATGGAGATCGACTTCGCCGGGCGCACGCACCGGCTCACCAAGGGCACGTTCGCCCTGGTCCCGCAAGGTGTCCCGCACGCCATGCGGAACGTCTCCACGCCGCCCGCGCGGGTCCTGCAGATCTCCTCGCCCGGCGGGTGGGACGAGTTCCTGACCGACATGTTCGCGGCCGGCCCCGCGCTGCGCACCGCGGACGGCCGGATGGACCTGGCCAAGGTCAACGAGATCGGCGCGCCGTACGGGATGCGCTACACCAGGACCACCATGGGGATGCCGGATACGTGAGAATCGAGGGTATGGACGCGACCCGACCTGCCCAGGTGATCAGCGCTTATCAGGACTTCTTCGCGGATCTGCGGCCCGGGCTGGACCCGGTTGGTCTATTCCGGACAGTGGCATCGACCGTCCCCGCCTACCAGCAGTTCCTGGCCGGTCACGGAATCGACCCGGCCAGTGTGCGCACCCAGGCCGATTTCGAGAACCTGCCACTCACCACAAAGGACAACTACCAGCGGAGATACCCGTTGGCACAAATGTGCCGTGATGGCCGGCTGGATGGCTGCGACATGATCGCGGTGTCCTCCGGGTCGTCCGGGTCGCCGACGATCTGGCCGCGGTTCCTCACCGACGAGCTGCACATCGCGGCCCGGTTCGAGCAGGTGTTCCGGGACGGCTTCCAGTCCCAGGAGGTCAGCACGCTGGCCGTGGTCTGCTTCCCGCTGGGGACCTGGGTGGGCGGGCTGTTCACGATGGCGTGTGTCCGCCACCTCGCCGCCAAGGGCTACCGGATCACGGTTGTCGCGCCCGGCAACAACAAGGCCGAGATCCTGCGCGTCCTGCCCGAGCTGGCACCGCATTTCGACCAGGTCGTGCTGCTGGGCTACCCGCCGTTCCTGAAGGACGTGGTGGACTCCGGCATCGGGCCGTACCCGGTCAAGATGGTCTTCGCCGGGGAGGTGTTCAGCGAGGAGTGGCGCACGCTCGTCGCCTCGCGGGCGGGTGTCGCGGATCCGGTGCGGGACATGGCATCGCTGTACGGGACGGCCGACGCGGGCGTGCTGGGCAACGAAACGCCGATGTCGGTGTCCATCCGGCGGTTCCTGGCCACCCGGCCGGAGCTGGCGCGGGAGCTGTTCGGCGACTCCCGGTTGCCGACGCTGGTCCAGTACGACCCGGCGAGCCGGTTCTTCGAGGCCAAGGACGGGACGCTGTTGTTCTCCGGGGACAACGGCGTTCCGCTGGTCCGCTACCACATCGCCGACGAGGGCGGCCTGATCCCGCACAAGGACATGCTGGAGTTCTGCGCCCGCAACGGGTTCGCGCCGCTGGACGGGCCCGGGCTGCCGTTCGTGTTCGTGTTCGGGCGGTCGCTGTTCACCGTGTCGTTCTTCGGCGCGAACATCTACCCGGAGAACGTCACGGTCGGCCTGGAACAGCCGGAGATCAGCGGCTGGGTCACCGGCAAGTTCGTGCTGGAGACCTATGAGGACAGTGACCGCGACCGCCGCCTGCGGGTCACCGTCGAGCAGGCCTCGGACGAGGCCGACGCCGGTGCGATCGCCGAGTCGATCCGGTCCCAGCTGCTGCGGCTCAACAGCGAGTTCGCACACTACGTCCCGGCGGAACGCCAGCTCCCCGAGGTGGTGCTCCGCCCGGCGGGCGACCCGGAGTACTTCCCGGTCGGCGTCAAACACCGTTACACCAGGGCGTCGTGATCTACCCGGTGCCGCACCGGACTTCGAGCCATTCGTCGCCGAGGCTGGCGCTGACCTGGTCGAGTTCGGCGAGCAACCCGGGCAGCCGTTGTTCTCG
>CBIMJO010001266.1:0-3621 GCA_966244135.1 uncultured Actinocrispum sp.
TGGTCACCGTCGCGCGCGAGTTCGCCCAGTCCCCGCCGCCGGTGGACGACGAGGAGACCGCGCCGCAGGAGGGTTCGCTCGAGGCGTTCCTGGAGCGGGTGTCGCTGGTCGCGGACGCCGACCAGGTGCCGGACGCGGAGTCCGACGGGGTGGTCACGCTGATGACCCTGCACACCGCGAAGGGCCTGGAGTACCCGGTGGTGTTCTCGACCGGTTGGGAGGACGGGGTTTTCCCGCACCAGCGAGCCCTGGGCGACCCGGTCGAGCTGGCCGAGGAACGGCGCCTCGCGTACGTCGGCATCACCCGTGCGCGTGAGCGGCTCTACCTGTCCCGCGCGATCACGCGGTCCGCGTGGGGGCAGCCGTCGACCAACCCGGCTTCCCGGTTCCTGGACGAGATTCCGGCGGAGCTGCTGGACTGGCGGCGGATGGCGCCGGTGCGCCGGTCCTCCGGCCCGTCGGCGGCGACCACGTGGAGCCGCACCGGTTCGGACTCCGCGCAAGCCCGGATCGCCGCGCAGGGCATGAAGACCACCTCGTTCAAGGGGTGGAAGGACGTGCCCGCGCTGAAGCTGGAAGCAGGCGATCGGGTGAATCACGACAAGTACGGGCTGGGCACCGTGGTGGCCACCGACGGCACCGGTCCGCGGGCCACGGCGACCATCGATTTCGGCAGTGCGGGCACAATCCGGCTGATGCTGATCGGCAGCGTTCCCTTGGTCAAACTCTAGGCTGACCGAAGTCTCAGGGACTCCTTACGGGTGTTCCCGGATGCGTGCGGCCCCCGACGGGTTCAAGATCTGTTCTTGGAATCTCGGGGGAACCTTTCCGAGTCGAGGTACTAACGCGCGTTACGGAGAATTCGTGAACACCAAACCCATCCAGGACGCAGTCAGTAACTGGTTCAAGCGCACCGCGGGCGGCCCCGAGCGGCCGGTCATGTTCGACATCGACCAGACCTACCCGGCCCTGCGGCGACTCGACAACGGGTATTCGGACATCCGGGCCGAACTGGAGGAGGTGTTGAAGAATCGGGACGTTCTGCCCGCATATCACGATCTTGATCCGGACCAGGCGGACATCTCCAACGTCACGCCGAAGGAGTGGAAGATCTACTACCTGTGGGCAATGGGCGAGCGGGCCGAGCCGAATGCCTCCAAGTGCCCCAAGACGGCTGAGCTGGTCGGCTCGATCCCGAATGTCTTCCAGGCGTTCTTCTCGATTCTGGAGCCGGGCAAGTCGATCCCGGAGCACGAGGGCCCGTATTGCGGCTACCTGCGTTACCACCTCGGCCTGATCGTGCCGCCGGACTCGCCGCCGCAGATCCGGGTGCGCGACCAGTGGTACACCTGGCAGGAGCAGCAGAGCGTGCTGTTCGACGACAGCTGGAACCACGAGGTCACCAACACCAGCTCCGGTGAGCGCATCGTGCTGATCGTGGACATCCTGCGGCCCATGCCGTTGCCGCAGACCATCGTCAACCACGGGGTGGCCCGCGTCGCCCGCTACGTCTACGGCCGCAAGGTCCTCAAGCGCGCCGCCGACGGCGCGGCCGCCAAGGCGACGCACTGAGCCGATGACCGGGGGCCGGGGTTCGAACCGGCCCTCGCTCAGGTGTTCCAAAATTGTCAGACCCCTGTGCTTCACTTCCGGACATGCAGATCCCCAAGCACAGGGCACCACAGTGGACGAGATCTTGTTCCGCGCGCTGGCCGAGCGCGTTCGCGGCTATCTGGACGAAGTCGACCACCTCGCCGCCGCCCAGCCGGTCCACGCCGCCGGCGAGCTCCACCGCCTCACCACCGCCTGGCGAACCCTCCTCAACCTCCACACACCCACCCCCACACACCGCGCCACCCGCTGCCCCACCTGCCACACCCCAGGCATGTGCACAGTCTGGAAGGTCGCCACAGCCTGCTTCATCCACCGCATCCTCTGATCACCACAACCGCACCCGCGCGCCATCCCTGGTGACGGCGTTGCGGACGGTCGGCCGCTGGCTCGCCTTGCCATACCTGGGATCCCCTACCGCCCCAGCTCGCTGTGGTCCACCGTCACCGCGACCACGAGGGGAGCGCACTCCGTTCCCCTTGGCATTGCTGCATTTCAGCGCGCACCCCGCCGAGCGACCAGCAAGCCGTGACTCGTCGACAGTGCGGGCCATCGGGCGAAAGCTCCTGCATGCCAAGGCGTTGCGGTTCCCCGATGCTGTCCGGGCACATCCGGTCAGGCCGTCGGTGAACTGTGGAGCACCGTCCACGTGCGCCTCCCGTCGGAAGCTCCCGCATGCCTTGTCATGGCGGTCTTCCGTCCGGGCACGTCTGGTGGGGCCGTCGGCGAATGGTGACGCTGGATCGATGTGGCCCTCGAGTCGCAAGCTTCTGCATGCTCTGTCGGTGCTGCTGTCAGATTCCGGCTGGGCACGTCCCGTTGGGCCATCGGCGAACTGTGGAGCGCAGTCGATGTGTGCGTCCTGTCGGAAGCTCCCGCGTATGTTGTCATGGCGATCTTCGGTCCGGGCAAGTCACGTGGGGCTGTCGGCCAACAGTGGTGCACGATCGGTGTGGTCCGCCGGTGGTTGGGTCCTGTGTGTCCTGTCGTGGCGGTCCGCCGATTCGATCTGGGCACGTGCCGTGGGGCTGTTGGCGAATGGTGGTGCCGGATCGGTGTGGCTCGCGAGTCGCAAGCTTCTTCGCGCCTTGTCAGTGCGGCCCGCAGATTGCGTCTGGGCACGTCCTATCGGGTCGTCGTCGAATGGTGGAGCGCTGTCGATGTGTGCCTCCTGTCGGAAGGGCCAGCATGCCTTGTCGTCGCGGTCCTCCGATTCCGTCCGGGCGCGTCCCGTCGGACCACCGGTGAACTGTGGTGCACGGTCGGTGTGGCCCGCTGGCCGGAAGCCGCTGCGTGTCTCGGAATCGCAGGCATCCGATGCCGCCCGCACACGTTCTGCTGAACCGTCGGCGAGCCTCGGAGCAACGTCCGTGTGCGTGGGCGCACGGCGAGTTCGGGAGGTGCGGCAGCCAGACATCGTGCCGCCTGAGGTGATACGCGGCTCGGCAATGGCTTGGCTGCGTGGGTTCCACAAGCGACAGGCGCCCGCGTTCATGCGTGCGTCGTGCCGAACCCTGCCTGCGATCGCCAGGGCAGCCGAGCCATCGGTGAGTTCTGGAGCGCCGTCCGGGCCTGGAGATCTGCAGCCGAGCGTCGAGCTTCGTCATCCATCCGCGGCGTGCCTGGGCGAATTCCGTAAGCGAAGGGCGCCTGCATTCCTGCGTGCGGCGTGCCAAGACCCCGCAGTGGTGTCGCGACCGGTCGCTGTCACCCGGTCATGTTCCGCTGGGCCCTCGGCGAGGCCGAGTTCGCCGCTGGCGAGGGTGCGGAGGTGTCTCAAGCCGGTGGGCGCTCATTCGAGCACTACACGCAGATTCTGTGAGTCAGCACAGAAGGCCAGCCTGTTCCGCTTGGCGTTGCGGCAGTCAGCCGCTGGGCTCTCGACGAGCGAGACGTCCCTGCCAGCAATCCGGCAAACGGCCGGGATGGCTGAGGCCACACAACGTGCCGTTGATGGTGGGGTGGTCCACCGTGGAGGTCCCAGGCGGGGGCGGTCGAGCGCTTGCGTCG
>CBIMJO010001267.1:0-3620 GCA_966244135.1 uncultured Actinocrispum sp.
TTCCAGGCACGGGCCGTGCCCGGCCTGGTACTGGGCCATGTCGACCTTGAGGGCGCGCTCGTCGGTATGGGCCTCGGTCCGGGGAGTCCGGCCGCTGATGGCGGTGATGCTGGCCATGTCAGCGCCGGGCACGACCCGCACCGCCTCGGCGCAGATCGCGGTGAGCATCTCCGAGCCGCTGGGGTCGTCCTCCAGGGCCGACGTCAGATCCGCCAGCGAGGTGCGGACATCGTCCAGCAGTTCGGTGACGTCCTGGTTGCTCTGCATGAAACCTCCTGCGGCGTGCGGTGCTCACGTGCACTGTGCCTGCCGCTGGCGGTTCAACGGAACGGCCGAATGACCTCGAGCCGTCAGTATGCACTCATTCGCGGACCACTAGACAGCGGGGATGTTGCCGCCGTCGATCCGGTACTCGGCGCCGGTGATCCACGAGGCCTGGTCGGACACCAGGAAGGTGACCAGGTCGGCGACCTCCTGCGGCCGGCCGGGCCGGCCGAGGGGCACGCCGCCGAGGGATTTCAGCAGCTCCGCGCGGGCGATGTCCGGGTCGGCGGAGAGCTTGTCCAGCACCCGGCGGGCGCCTTCGGTCTCGATGAACCCGGGCAGCACCGAGTTGACCCGGATACCGCGCGGGCCCAGTTCGGCCGCCAGGCGCTTGCTGTACGCGGTCAGCGCCGCCTTGGCGCTGGCGTACGGCAACGGCCCGGTCATGGGCATCAGGCGGGCGATCGACGTGATATGCACGATCGCGCTCCCGGCGGTCAGGTGCGGGATGAACGCGCGGTCGATCCGGACCGGCGCCAGCAGGTTCAGCTCGAGCACGTCCTGCCAGTCCCCGTCGCGGTAGGACTCGGCCGGGCCCGGCTCGAAGTGGAACCCACCGGCGTTGTGCACGACGATGTCGATGCCGCCAAAAGTATCCAGAACCTCTTGTGCCACTAGGGAAGCGTCGGTCGTGAGGTCGGCCTTGACGAACAGCTCGGCGGGGGAGTCCGCGGCCGAGCGGGCGGTGGTGGCCACGCGGGCGCCTTCGTCGGTCAACCGGGTGACGATCGCGGCGCCGATACCTTTGGTGCCACCGGTTACGAGGGCTCGTTTGCCTGCCAGGTCCATGTCAGTACCCGGGCTTCTCGGCGATGATCATCAACGTGGTGATCTTCTCGCCGGTGACGGTGAAGTGGTAGCTGAGCACGAGCGGGTCGGGCAGGCCAGTCTTGTCGTAGGTGCCGTCGAGTTGCGCGTCGACGATCCAAGTGTCGTAGTGCCGCCGGACGCCGACGACGTCCATGGTCACCTTGGCGCCGACGATCTCCTTGTCGATGAACCGCCTGATCGCCCCGGCGCCCCAGAAGTTGCGTTGGATGTCGTTGACCAGGGCGTCCTCGGCGAAGGCCGCGAGCATCCCGTCGGCGTCATGCGCATTGCCCGCCTCGACGAAGCGGGTCACCACCTGTGGAAGTTCTGTCATGTCATCCACGCTATGAGCGTTCTTTGAGACGATCCATAGCAGGGATCGCTGGTTCATGTCCGATCGTCTGACGTAGGCTGACGGTGTGGACATCATCGGTGAGGCGATCGCGTCGATGCGGGCCGGCGCGCCGACCTCCGCGCGCTGCAGCCTGCGGGCGCCGTGGGGGATGCGGTTCCCGGCGATGGGCGGCGCCGGTTTTCATGTGATCCTGCAGGGCGCGGCGTGGATGCTGCCGCCCGGTGACGCCGACCCGATCCGCCTGAACGTGGGTGACGTCGTCTTCGTGTCCCATGGCCGCAGCCACGCCCTGGTGGACGACCCGAAGTCGCCGCAGCACCCGATGGGTGGGGTCGCCGCGCCGGACATCCCGGACGGCGACGGCCCGCGGACCTCGATGCTCTGCGGTTCCTACTACCTGGACACGATCCGCCCGCACCCGCTGATCGCCGCGCTGCCCGAAGTGATCCACCTGCCCGCGAAGGTCGCCCCCGAGCCGGGCGTCCAGTCCATTGTGGACCTGCTGGGCGCCGAAATGGACGAACGCCGGCCGGGAACGAGCGCCGCGATCCCGGCGCTGCTCGACCTGCTGCTGCTCTACATCATCCGGACCTGGTACCGCACCAGCCCCGGCGGCTGGGCCGCCGCCATGACCGACCCGGCGATCTCCGCGGCACTGGGCCGGATCCAGCACCAGCCCGAGACACAGTGGACGGTCGCGAGCCTCGCCGAACACGTCGGCCTGTCCCGCGCCACCTTCGCCCGCCGCTTCACCGAACTCGTGGGCGAACCGCCGTTGAGCTACCTCACCTGGTGGCGGATGACCAAGGCCGGTCACCTCCTCGGCCGCGGTGACCAGCCGCTGACCGCGATCGCCCGCCAGGTCGGCTACCAGTCCGAGTTCGCGTTCAGCAAGGCCTTCAAACGCGAGTTCTCGTTGTCGCCCACCGACTACCGCCGTCAGCGCCGGGCCGGCGCCCGCATGGTCGACGCCTGAGCCTCAGACCGCGGACCAGCCGTTGTCCACGGGCAGGATGACCCCGTTGATGTTGCTGGCGGCGTCGGAGGCGAGGAACACGATGGCTGCGGCCTGTTCGTCCGGAGTGGACACCCGGCCGACGTTCTTCGCGTGGCCGCCAACGATCTGCGGGCCGAGTGCGTCAGGGTCCACATCGAGGGTGATGCCGGTCATGGTGCCGCCGGGGGCGATCGCGTTGGCGCGGATCCCGGCGTCGCGGTACATGATGGCGACCGACTTGGTCAGGCCGACGATGCCGTGCTTGGACACAGTGTACGCCGTGCCCGACGCGCTCCCGCGCAGGGCCGCCTCGGAGGCCGTGTAGACGATGGCGCCCTTGCCCTTGGCGAGCATGTGGGGCAGGACCGCGCGGGTGAGCAGGAACGGCGCGGTCAGGTTCACCCGGAGGACGCGCTCCCACTCGGAGTCGGTGACGTCGGCCGCGGCGGACATCCGGTCCATGATCCCGGCGTTGTTCACCAGCACGTCGATGCCGCCGAAGCTCTCCACGGCCGTGGCGACCACCTGATCGACCACCGCGGGATCGCTCAGGTCGCCGACGGCCGGGACCGCGTTGCCGATCTCCGCGGCGACGGCCTTGGCTGTCTCCGCGTTGACATCGGCCACGACGACATTGGCGCCGTTTTCAGCGAACCGCAAAGCCGTGGCCCGGCCGATTCCTGAACCCGCACCCGTCACCACAACGCAGGTGTTCTCCACAGTGGACTCCGATCACTCGCCCCCCGGCGGTCGCCAGCGTACAACTTAATGACACAACGTGCCACAAAGACGCATCGTGCCGAAAAGTGCTAGCCTGGGCCGGTGAACGCCACGGGAAGGGTCGGCAGGCCGCCACTGACCGAACGGCGCAAAGCCGAGACGCGGCTGGAGATCGCGCGTGAGGCGGTCCGGCTGTTCACCGAGAAAGGCGTGTCCGCGACCTCGGCTGAGGAGATCGCCGCGGCGGCTGGGCTGTCGCTGCGCACGTTGTGGCGCTACTTCCCGTCGAAGGAGAGCTGCGTCCTGCCCCTGCTGACCACCGGGATCGACGTCACCGTCCGCTGCATGCGCGACTGGCCCCGGGGCGAGGGCGTGCGATGGCTGACCGACCGGCTGCACAGCGACGGCGGCGAC
>CBIMJO010001268.1:0-3617 GCA_966244135.1 uncultured Actinocrispum sp.
CCCGGGCGCTCAACGGGAAGTTCGTGGTGTCGACACCGTCGATCTCCTCGACCCCGGGCGCGCCGGGGATGGCCTCGGCGCCGATCGGGTAGTTCTCGAACGCCACCATGCTGTCGAACAGCGTGGTCCCGGCCCATGCCTGGATCCGGGCCAGGGACACGAACTCGAACCGCCTGGCCTCGGTCTGCCCGGTCTGGACCTCCCGGAGCCACTCCCCCAGCGGCCGGTCCGGCGCGACCTGGACACGGGTGGGCACGGTGTTGATGAACATGCCGATCATCGACTCGACCCCGGCCAGCTCGGCGGGCCGGCCGGACACGGTGGTCCCGAACACGACGTCCGCCTCACGGCTGTACCGCGAGAGCAACAACGCCCATGCCCCCTGGACGAGGGTGTTGATGGTCAGCCCATTGCGCCGGGCCATCGCCGACAACGCCTGCGCCGGAACGGAGATCTCCACGGACTCGCAGGACTCCGTCCGGTGCGCCTCGGCCGGCGCCCGGTCGAACGGCAGTGCGGTGGGCGCCGCTCCCGCCAAGGCAGACCGCCAGTACCGTTCCGCCTCGCCCTGATCCTGACGGCTCAGCCACTCCAGGTAGTCGCGGAACGGCCGCCGTGCGACCGGCGTGTACGTGCCGCTGTAGCGTTCGATCACCTCGGTGAACACCTGAGCCGCGCTCCACCCGTCCAGGCTGAGGTGGTGTGAGGTCCAGACCAGCTCGATCACGTCACCGGGCAGCTGGGTGATCGTCAGGCTCATCATCGGCGGCACGGTCAGGTCGACCGGCAGCGGCCCGTCGAAGCCGACCGGGAGCGTCACTTCGCGGTGCACGATCTGCACCGGCTCGTCCACGCCCTCCCACAACACGGAACTGCGCAGCACCGGAGTGTGGTCGACGGTCGCCTGCCAGGCGGCCACCAGCCGCCGCACGTCCCGGACCCCGGTGAGCCGGAGCCTGGTCTCGTTGAAGTAGGCGTTGTTCTCGGCCAGGCTGTGGAACAACATCCCGGCCTGCAACGGGGTCAGCGGGTAGATGTCCTCGACGCCAGGCCCGAGCCGGTCGAGCTGAGCTTGGGTCAGCGTCACCAGTGGGAAATCGGACGGTGTCCGGCCGCCTGCCGACTGTCCACAGTGTTCGATGATCGCCCGCAGGGCGTCGAGCACCGCTTCGGCGAGCCGCCGGACGGTCTCCGGCTCGTGGATCGCGGCCGAGTACTCCCAGTCGAGGTGCAGCTCGCCGTCCTCGACCGCGCCGGTGATGTCCAGCAGGAAGCCGCGGTCGAACGACGGTGACACATCGGCGCCGATACTCGGGCAGCTCCCCCGGATCAGGCCTTCGTCCACACCGGAGTCCCACTGGCCGTGGTAGTTGAAGCAGACCGGCGCCAGTTCACCCATGTCCCGGCCACCGAGATACTTCAGGAGTTCATAGCTCAGCCCACGGCTGGGCACTGCCCGCAGCTGTTCCTTGACAGACTTGAGGGTCTCGCCCCAGTCGTCCGAAACGTCCAGCCGCACCGGGAACTGCGTGGTGAACCAGCCGACGGTCCGTGACACGTCGACGCCTTCGATGAGGTCGTCCCGGCCGTGCCCCTCCACGGTGATCGCGGCCCAGTCCTGGCCGGCCCAGCGGGCCAGCACCGAAGCCAAGGCACTCAGCAGGACGTCGTTGATCTGCGTCCGATACACCTCGGGAACCTTGTGCAGCAGGGCATCCGTGTCCTCGCGCCCCAACCGCACAACCACCGACCGGGCATCCGCAACGGTGTTGCGGCCGTCATGATCGCGCGGCAGCTCGAATGCCGGGACGTCCGGCCACTCGTCCGGCTCGAACCGGGAAGCCTGCCTGGTCAGCTGGTGCGCCCATTGACGGAAGGCGGTGGTCTTGGGCCCGAGATCCACCGGCCGGCCGGTCCGGATCTGCGCATAGGCGGTGGCAAGGTCGGCCAAGAGGATCCGCCAGGACACACCGTCGACCACTAAGTGGTGAACGGTGAGGAACAGGCGTGGCCCGGGGAACAGGATCGCTTTCAGCATCGGCCCGGTGGTGTAGTCCAGGCTGGTTTGGGCCGCCAGCGCGATCTCGTCCCAATATCCGTCGCCCGCCACCGTGAACACATCCAGTGCGGGCCCGACATCCTGCGTGCCATCCCCGAACCGGGACCGCAGGGCCTCGTGGTGATCGATGATGGCCGCAATCGCTTGCCGCAACGCGTCCACGTCCAGGTCGTCGGTCAGCTCCAGGAACATCGACATGGTGAAGTGCTGTGGCCCGCCCTGGGCGAAGAACCACCGCTGGATCGGGGTCAACGGAGCCGGCCCCTCGATCTCCGGCACCACTTCACCGGAGTCCACTGTGGTCACTGTCGCCAATGCGGCGACGGTCGGATGCAGGAAGACATCCTTGGAGGTCAGGCGCAGGCCTTCACGGCGAGCCCGGGACACCACCTGGATGCTCAGGATCGAGTCGCCGCCGAGTGCGAAGAAGTTGTCCTCAACCCCCAGCGGCACACCGAGCACCTCGGACCAGATGCCGACGAGCACACGCTCGATCTCCGTCCTCGGCGGCACCAGGACACCCAGCTCGATCTCGGGATCCGGCAAGGCGTTCTTGTCCAGCTTGCCGCTCACCGTCATCGGCAGGACGGGAATCGAGACGAACGCGGACGGCACCATGTACTCCGGCAACACGCTGCTGAGGTGTTCCCGCAGGCCGTCGACCGGGCCGGCCACGTAGGCCACCAGGCGGCCGCCGCGTTCGATCACCGCGGCCGCGCCGATGCCGTCCCGCTCGGTCAGCCGGGCCTCGATCTCGCCCGGCTCGATCCGAAAACCGCGGACCTTGACCTGGTCATCGACCCGGCCGAGGTACTCCAGCCCGGCCTCGGTCCACCGCACCCGGTCACCGGTCCGGTACATCCGCCCCGGCCCGAACGGGTTCGCCGGGAACCGCTCCGCCGTCAACCCCGGCCGGTTCAGATACCCCCGGGCAACCTGAGGCCCGGCAAGGTAAAGCTCACCGGGAACGCCGTCGGGCACCGGTGACAGGTACTCGTCCAGGACGTAGGCGCGCAGGTTCCGCAGCGGGACACCGATGACCGGGCGGTCACCGTCCACACGGCACGAGGTCGCGTCCACAGTGCACTCAGTCGGACCGTAGAAGTTGTAGACCTCAATGCCGCCGAGCTGCTGCCACAGCGACCGGTCCATGGCCTCGCCGCCGACCATCAGTCTGGTGGCCACGTCCAGCAGCCCGGCGGGGATCAGCTGGCGCAGATAGGACGGGGTGAGGTCGAGGAACCCGATGGCGTTCGCGGCCACATAGGACACCAGCGCCTCCGGGTCGAGGCGGGTGTCGTCGTCGATCAGGTGCAGCTCGTGGCCGTTGGCCAGCAGCACCAGGCCTTCCAGTGACGTGTCGAACGAGAACGCCGCCGTCAGCGCAGCTCTCGTCCGCCCCGGGAAAACAACGTTGTGGTTCGCCACGAGGTTGGCCAGCTGACGGTGTTCGACCACCACACCCTTGGGCCGGCCGGTCGACCCGGACGGGGAGATCACGTACGCGGCCTGTGTACCGTGTGGTGGCTCCGGTGCGGTGTCTGGCATTCCGGCCAGG
>CBIMJO010001269.1:0-3615 GCA_966244135.1 uncultured Actinocrispum sp.
CGTGGGGGCCACCGACCCGGCAGGCGAGAAGGCGTTCTTTTCGACGTATGGTCCCCAGGTGACGTTGGTCGCGCCCGGCACCGATGTCTTCAGCGCTTATCGAGAAAATGGTTATGCCTATGCCAGCGGCACCTCTCAGGCGGCCGCCGTGGTCTCGGGCGCACTGTCGCTTGAGGACGCCGCTCAGGTCGTGACCCTGCGCAGCCAGGCGATCGCCCGGACGCTGGCCGGCCGCGGCGGGCTGATGTCGGTGGCGTTGCCGCTGGTCAACATCTCGGCCCGGCTGGACGACCGGGTCTCGGTCGCCGCGGTCAACGGCC
Source organism: uncultured Actinocrispum sp. (assembly GCA_966244135.1). Classification (GTDB taxonomy): domain Bacteria; phylum Actinomycetota; class Actinomycetes; order Mycobacteriales; family Pseudonocardiaceae; genus Kibdelosporangium. The sequence goes on from CBIMJO010001269.1 coordinate 321, forward strand.
CGAACTCCGTTGTGGTCGCCGGAGATCCGGAGGCTCTCGACGCGCTGTTCGACGAGCTGACCACCGAAGGCATCCGGGTTCGCAAGATCGCTGTCGACTACGCCTCGCACTCCGCGCATGTCGAACTGCTGAAGGACGACCTGGCCCGTGACCTGGCGGGCATCCGGCCGCGTGAGGCTCGGATCCCGTTCTTCTCCACGGTGACCGGGCAGTGGGAGGACGGTACCGCGTTCGACGCCGGGTACTGGTATCGCAACCTGCGCCAGACCGTCGAGTTCGAGCCGGCCATCCGGGCTCTGCTGGCCGAGCGGCATCGTGCGTTCGTCGAGGTCAGCCCGCATCCGGTGCTCACCTTCGGTGTGCAGGCCATCATCGACGACTCCGATGTCCGTGCCGTGACCGCCGGCTCGCTGCGCCGTGACGACGGTGGCACGCAACGCTTCCTGACCTCGCTCGCCGAACTGTTCGTGCGGGGCATCGCCGTTGACTGGGCCGGCCTCTTCGCGGGCACTGGTGCCAAGCGCGTGCCGTTGCCGAACTACGCCTTCCAGCATGAGCGCTACTGGTCGAGCATGAGCATGCCGACCGGCGACGCCACCGGGCTGGGCTTCCTCGCCGCCGAGCACCCGATGCTGGGCGCGGCCGTGGAGCTGGCGAACTCCGAGGACGTTCTGTTCAGCGGCAAGCTTTCCCTGGCGACCCACCCGTGGCTGGCCGATCATGTCGCCGGTGGCGTGGCTTTGCTCCCTGGTAGTGGGTTCCTGGAGCTGGTGATCCGGGCCGGTGACCAGGTCGGCTGTGACCTGGTGGAGGAGCTGACCCTTGGCGTTCCGCTGGTGCTGGCCGAGGCGCTGGTGGTCCAGGTCTACGTCGGCACGCCGGACGAGTCCGGCCGCCGTGCGGTGACTGTCCACTCGCGATCGGCGGACTCGCCGGAGGAGCCGTGGACCCAGCACGCCAGCGGCATCCTCGCAACTGGTGCGCCATCCAGCCGATTCAATGCGTCCGTTTGGCCGCCTGAGGGTGCTGAGGCCGTTGAGATCGACGGCCTCTATGAAGGACTTGCCGAGGCCGGGCTCGCGTATGGCCCGCTGTTCCAAGGACTGCGCAAGGTCTGGAAGCGCGACGGTGAGGTGTTCGCCGAGGTCGCGCTGCCCACTGAGATCGAAGACGCCACGGCTTACGGCATGCACCCGGCCCTGCTGGACGCCGCCTTCCACGCCGGGACGTTCCTCGACCGCGACCCGGAAAGTGGCGGCCTGCTGTTCTCGATGGGCGGCGCGGCGCTGTACGCGGCCGGTGCGTCGCAGATCAGGATGCGCCTGACCAGGGACGACGCCGACGCGCTGACCCTGGAGACGGCCGACACCGAGGGCAACCCGGTGCTGACGATCGAGACCGTGGTCTCCCGCCGCAACCAGGCCATCCCAGTGGCCAGCCAGAACGAAGGCATGTACGTGCTCGACTGGGTGCCCGCCCCGGCCGGAACCAGTGCGGCACCGGAGATCCGGATCGACCTCGACACCGATCTTTCGACCCTGCAGGACGTCGCGGACCTGGTCGTTGTCCGGGCCACGCCCGACACGGACCTGTCCGTGCCGGACCAGGCGCAGGACCTGACCTCCCGGGCGCTGCTGCTGATCCAGGCCTGGCTCGCCGATGCCAGGTTCGAGCAGTCGCAACTGGTGTTCGTGACCCAGGGCGCGACCGATGGCACCGATCTCGCCGGTGCCGCGGTATGGGGCCTGGTGCGGTCCGCCCAGATCGAGCACCCGGGCCGGTTCCTCCTGGTTGACTCCGAAGAGGACGCTCAGAAGAACAACACTGTTGGATCCATTGTGTCCTCCGGTGAGCCGCAGTACCTCGTCCGGGACGGCAAAGCGCATGTTGCTCGCCTGGCCCAGATGCCCGCGAGCGAAGTCGAGCCACGCCAGTGGAACCCCGAGGGCACGGTCCTGATCACCGGCGGTACCGGTGGTCTGGCCAGCCAGCTCGCCCTGTACCTGGCGGCCGAGCGCGGGATGAAGCACCTGGTCCTGGTCAGCCGGCGCGGCCCGTACGCGCCGGGAGCCTTGGAGCTGCAGGCGGAACTGATCGCGCACGGCGCCAACGTGGCCATCAAGGCCTGTGACGTCTCGGATCGCAAGGCGGTCGAGAACCTGATCGCGGGCATCCCGGCCGAGCACCCGCTCACCGCGGTCGTGCACACCGCGGCCGCTCTCGATGACGGTGTCATCGAACAACTCACGCCCGAGCGGCTCGCCAACGTGCTGGGCCCCAAGGCGGGCGGCGCGTGGTTCCTGCACGAGCTCACCGAAGGTATGGACCTTGCCGCGTTCGTGTTGTACTCGTCGCTGTCCAGCACGATCGGCGCCCCGGGCCTGTCGAACTACGCCGCTGCCAACCACTTCCAGGACGCTCTCGCGCAGTACCGGACCAAGCAGGGACTTCCCGGCCTGTCGCTGGTGTGGGGCCGGTGGGCCGACGACAGCGGCATGACCGCAGTCGTGTCCGACCAACAGACCCACCGGATGGACTCCTCCGGCCTGCTGGAGATCTCCAACGAGCGGGGCATGGCCATGTTCGACACGGCCGTCGCCACCGACCACCCGGTGATCGTCCCGGTCCTGCTCGACAAGCCCGCGCTGCGCTCGTTCGGGATCATCCCGCCGATCCTGCGTGGTCTGGTCCGCGGCGCGACCACTCGCCGGGCGGCCGCCCAGGCGACCGGTGCGTCGTCCGCGTTCGCGCGTCAGCTTCAGGACGCGGCGGCCGACGACCGGCTGCGGATGGTCATCGACGTCATCCGGGCTCAGGTTTCGGCTGTTCTCGGCCACGCCCAGGACGAAGTGGACGCCAAGCGCGAGTTCCGGGAGTTCGGTCTGGACTCGCTGACCGCGGTCGAGCTGCGCAACCGGCTGAGCACCGTGACCGGCCTTCGGTTGTCGGCGACGATGGTCTTCGACTACCCGACGCCGACCGTTCTCGGCGAGTACTTGTTGTCCGAGCTGATGGATCAGGACACGGCAGTGTCCACTGTGAGCACGGTCAAGACCCACGACCCCAACGACCAGATCGTCATCGTCGGCATGAGCTGCCGCTTCCCAGGCGGCGTTTCCTCGCCGGACGACCTGTGGAAGCTTGTGTCCGAAGGTGCGGACGCGATCGGTGCGCCGCCGGCGGACCGTGGCTGGCGGGTCGGCGGGGCCCAGGGCGGGTTCCTGCACGAGGCGGGCGAGTTCGACCCCGGCTTCTTCGGGATCTCGCCGCGTGAGGCGCTGGCGATGGACCCGCA
>CBIMJO010001270.1:0-3614 GCA_966244135.1 uncultured Actinocrispum sp.
CACGAAGCCGCCCTGGACCGTGAGACCGACGGAACAGCGGGAACCACCGATCGTGTAGGCGTCGCCACCGCGCAGGAACGGCTGCGGGGCCTCGGCTTCCACGACGCGGACATCCCGGCCGGCGAAGGACTTCGCGGCGGCCGTCGTCCCCGGCAGGGCGGTCACCACGACCTCGTTGGCCTTCGTGTCGACGTACCACCCGGTCACCGAACCCGGGGCGGAGGCCTCACGGGCGTTCAGCGCGGCGACCTGAGAGTCCAACTGGGCCGCCGAACGGGTGACAACTCGAGCGGATGCACCGGCTGCCGTGGCTTGAGCGACTTTGCTCACATCTGTCACGCCGACGACGAGCCGGCCCGCGGACATGTCGAACCAGGCGCCGCCAAAGGTGTCGCCGAGGGCCGTACGCAGGGCTTCTTCTGTTGTAGCCGCTGCTTCTTGCTTCACGCCGAGCGTTCGGGCGGCATCTGCCGACAGCCCCAGATCACGTTCCATTGCCGCGAGCAGTCCCGGATTGGCGGCAACGAACTCATCAATTGCCGAAGCTGTTGCGGAACTGCCCTCCGAAGAAGCGGCAAATGCGGGTAGACTCGACGGCACAGCCATGGCGGCGGCAATGAGGACGGCAGCGCCTAAGCGCGCCGTTTTCCTTGGGTTCATGTCGTCTCCTTGGGTGCAGGGACCCGAGAGTTGGATGCAGGGCCAACTCTCGGGCTTTCAGGAGAATGGGTGACGGGGTGGTCGACTCACCCCGTCACCTGTTCGAGCGTCACTCTTCTGGGTCACCCTCCGCGCATGAGCGTATGAATCGCGTGTGCGTTACACAATCCCCCGCTCAGGGCGAAAATGTGTTCCAAATCACACCGCCTCCATACCGTCCGTAATCGGCCCTGTACAAGGCGCTTTAGCTGGTCGGCGGAGGTTCGGCAGCAGAAGTCGACTGAACCGGGTCAGTAGTCGTGGCCGAGGGCGGGGTCGTCGTGCCGGGGCTCGTTCCGGACGTCTCCGGCGGCGGCGTGGTCGCCGTCGCGGGCGGATCCGACGGCGTCGAAGTGACCGTCACGGTGCTCGGCGGTGAGCTCTTAGGTACGGGACGTTTCTGGATCGGATCAGAGGGGGTGAGAACACCACCGATTGTGGTCTTCTGGTCACCCGAAAGGGGGGATCCACGCACCCATTCCACGCCGGTGATGACGAGCATCCCGAGAACGAATGCGGCGACGCTGACACCGGCAAGTAATTGCCACCGCACGCGGTGTGACGGTTTGGATTCTTTGTCGGCTTGATCCTTCGTTACCCGCGACCGTACGCGTTGGAAAGATCGCAGATACAGCTCCGCCGCGATGGTTGTCACAATGGCGCCAATCGCTGCACCGAGTACCGTTCCCGCGACACCGAGTGTCGATCCGAGGACGGCAGCCGTCACCGCCGCCAGTGCCGACGCGCCCAGCTGGCCCAGATGGAATCCGCTCTTCTGTTCCTTACTCATCTCACCGGGTGGACGCGACCAGGGCCGATCCGGTTGCCCGCGAGTGAGCAGGGCCACCACCTTAGTCTACAGTGGACAGTGGAGGCCGGCGGAAACTTAAGACAGACTTGACGTGTGGAATTCGTGACAATCGATGACATCCGCGCGGCGGCCGACCGGATCCGGGACGCGGTGGTGCGAACCCCCTTGATCCCAGCGGGTTGGGCCGAGCCCGACCGTCCACTATGGATCAAGCCGGAGAACCTGCAGCCGATCGGCGCGTTCAAGATCCGCGGCGCGTTCAACGCGCTGGCCCGGCTGGACGATCCGGTGCGGGCGCGCGGCGTGGTCTCGTACTCCAGCGGCAACCACGCCCAGGCGGTGGCCTACGCGGCCGCCGCGTTCGGCGTCCCCGCGCACATCGTGATGCCCGAGGAGACGCCGAGCATCAAGATCGACGCCACCCGCGCGTACGGCGCCGAGGTGGTCATCTGCGGCCCCGGCCAGCGCGAAAAGGTCGCCGACGAGGTCGTCGAGCAGACCGGCGGCGTGCTGATCCCGCCGTTCGACCACCCGGACATCATCGCCGGTCAGGGCACCATCGGCCTGGAGATCGCGCGCGACCTGCCCGAGGTGCAGAACGTGCTGATCCCGGTCAGCGGCGGCGGCCTGGCCTCCGGCATCGGCACGGCGATCAAGGCGCTGTGCCCGGAGGCCCGGGTCTACGGCGTCGAGCCGGAGCTGGCGGCCGACACGGCCGAGGGCATGAGCCTGGGCCATCGCGTCGACTGGCCGGTCGAGGACCGCAACCGGACCATCGCGGACGGCCTGCGCTCCCAGCCCTCCGAGCTGACCTTCGCGCACCTGGAGAAGGTGCTGGACGGGCTGATCACGGTCTCCGAGGAGCAGATCCGCGAGGCCGTGCGGGAGCTGGCGTTCAAGGCGCACCTGGTGGCCGAGCCGAGCGGGGCGACCGCGCTGGCGGGCTACCGGCTCGGCTCGACCCCGCCGGGGCGGACCGTGGTGATCCTGTCCGGCGGGAACGTCAACCGCGAGCTGCTCCTTGAGATCCTCGGGTCGCCGGCCTGATGTGAGTGGGCGGGCCCTCGACGCCGCAGTGGATGCAGTCACCGGGCGCGGGGGCCTCGGCCGGCGCGGCCTGGGTGGGCGCCTTGAGCACGTCGTTTCGCACGCCCAGGGCGATCAGGCCGCCCGCCACGGCCAGGGCGGCGCAGATCATCAGCGACGTGCGCCAGGCGCTCGTGAGGGCCGTGGGGTTGGCGTACGCCTCACCCGTCAGCCCCGCGACCGCGGGCAGGACCGCCACGGCCAGCAGACTGCCGGTCCGGGCGATGGCGTTGTTCACACCGGAGGCCACACCCGCGTGCCGATCCTCGGCCGCGGCCAGGACGGTCGCCGTGACCGGGGCGACGACGCAGGTCAGGCCGATACCGAAGACGATCACCGCGGGCAGCACCTCGGTCAGGTACGAGGCGCCCGGCGCGATGCGCATGTACAGCAGCATCGCGACGGCGATGATCATCGGCCCGATCACCAGCTGCAGCTTCGGCCCGATCCGCGACGCGAGTTTCCCGGACCACGACGAGGTCAGCAGCATGATGATCGTGATCGGCAGTCCGGCGATGCCCGCCGCGGTCGGCGAGTAGCCGAGGGAGACCTGCAGCTGCAGGACCATCAGCATCATCACGCCGCCGAGCGCGGTATAGACCACGAAGGTCAGGCCGTTGGCCAGGGTAAATGTTCGATCCCTGAACATATCGGGCGGAACCAGCGGGTCCGTCGAACGGTGTTGCAGCCAAACGAAACCGGCCAGACCGGCGACCCCGAGCACCCCGAAGACGAGCACGACCGGATCGGCCGCACCCCGGACCGGGCCCTCGACCAGCGCCGCGGTCAGACCGGCCAGACCAATCGCGCCGAGCGCGGACGAGACGACATCCGGGTGGCCACGCATCTGGTCATCGCGTGACTCCGGAACGTACTTGAGCGACAGCCAAACGGTGATCACCGCGATGGGCAGGTTGATCAGGAACGCGAGCCGCCACGACCAGGCCTGGACCAGCAGACCACCGACCAGGGGGCCGATCGCGGCCGCGATACCGCCCAATCCGGACCATGCGCCGAT
>CBIMJO010001271.1:0-3613 GCA_966244135.1 uncultured Actinocrispum sp.
GGTGATGACCGGCCACAAAGGACCGGTGAGCTCGGTCGCCCTCAGCGGGGACGGGAAAGTCGCCGCGAGTGGCGGCCGGGACGGCACGCTGCGGCTGTGGGATGTGCCCAACCGCAAGCAGATCGCCGTCCTGGACGACAAGGGCAAGTGGTACCGCACGGTCTCGATGAGCGCGGACGGGACGCTGCTGGCCGCGGCCAGCCTGGACAAGGGCCAGGTGTCGCTCTGGAGCATCCCGGACCGCAAGAAGCTCTTCGAGGTCCGCGATCCCGCGGTCGACATGGTCCTGTCCAGGGACGGCAAGGTGGTGGCGGTCAACGCGGCCGATGCGGTCTCGTTGTGGGACACCAGGACACAGGCCCAGCTCACCCGGTTCAAGACCGCGGGCACGCTCGCGATGGCGATGAACAGCGACGTCTCGCTGATCGCGATGGCCACAAAGGACAGTCAGGCCGAGGTCTACCGGATCTCCGACGGGGCTGTGGTGGCGACCCTGAAAGGGCACACCAACGACATCACCGGGCTCTCGTTCAGCCCGGACGGCAAGATCCTGGCCACCGCCTCGCTGGACGGCACGGTCCGGATCTGGAACACCGCGACCTGGGCCACCACGCAGACCTTCGAGTCCACCGAAGGCGGGTTCAGCTCGGTGGCGATCAGTCCACAAGGGACTTCGGTGCTGGCGAGCGGGGCCGGTACCACCATCTACTCATGGGACCTCACCAGCGGGTCGAACCTGCTGCGGCTGGCCACCGGTTCGGTGAACACGTTCGGCCTGGCCTTCAGTGGTGACGGGCACACGTTCCTGAGCAGCGACTCCGTCGGCGTCATCACCGAATGGGCCTACCAGCGCGTGATCCTGGGCTCGCGCAGCGCCTCGGTCACCGGGGTGGTGTTCCAGCCCAACGGGAAACTCCTCGCCACGGTGAACGGCAAGGGCGGCGTGCAGCTGTTCGACAGCGTGACCGGCAACCCCGTCCGCAGCTGGCAGGCGCACAAGAACGAGGCCCTGGACATCGCGTTCAGCCCTGACGGCAAGCAACTGGCCACTGTGGGCACGGACAGCGCGCTCGTGGTGTGGGATGTGGACACCGGCGCGGAGCTGCGGCGGTACACCAAATCGGGAGCGGATCTGGCCAGCGTGGCCTACGACCCGGCCGGCAAGCGGATCGCCGTGGCTGCCCGCACTCCGGTACAGGTCACCAACGCCAACTTCGACGAGATCATCTTGCTGCGCAGCGAGGATCTCACCGAGACCAACCGGCGCTCCACCAAACTGGAGGCGCGCAGCGACCAGGCCCCGGAGCAGACCGGAAACCACCCGGTGGCACTGTCGTTCAGCCCGGACGGCAAGACGCTCGCGGTGACGCTGTCCGCGGGCAAGGTCGCGCTGTGGAACATGGTCGACCCGGGCGCCGAGCTGAACCTGTTGCCCGGGCACGAAGGCATCGCGTTGGACGTGGTGTTCAGCCCGGACGGGCAGACGCTGGCCAGTACCGGGACGGACCGGCTGATCAGGTTCTGGCGGGCCAGCGACGGCAAGGCGGCCGGTACGATCTCCGGGCACGACGCGAGCATCCGCCGTGTGGCCTACAGCCCGGACGGCAAGGTGATCGCGACCGCGGCCCAGGACACCATTGTCCGGCTGTGGGACGTGGCGACGGGCCAGCCGCTGGCCCGGATGGACCGGCACGAGGACCAGCTCAACGACGTGGCCTTCGCCGCCGACGGCGGCATGATCGCCACGGCGGGCTCGGACGGCAGGACCCGGCTGTGGGACATCGACCCGGAGCACGCCGTCCAGCAGATCTGTGCCGAGCTGGACCGTGACAAGATCGCCGACGAGTGGAACGCGCTGGGCCCGGACCGGGGCGCCCCGCCCACCTGTAAGTAGGGAGGACTCACATGCCACAGGTGGTGGTCCGGGGGACTGGGATGGCCTCGGTCGTGCTGAACGTGGGGGAGTCGCTGCTGTTCGGCCGCGCGCCGCATTTCGCCGCCGGGCCGGGGAAGACCGCGCTGACCCTGCCCGACTGCGCCCCGCATGTGTCGCGACTGGTCGGGGAGCTCGTCGTGGGCCCCGACACCGTGTCGCTGACGTGGCTCGGTGCCGGGGAAGCGCAGCTGTCCGGGCTGTTCGACGCGCCCGGCGGGGCCCGCCGGGTGATCATGACCAAGTCCATGACCGCGTTGCTGGACGACGGTGAGAACCAGCTGGTTCTGTTGCTGGGCAGGCAGTCCGGTGACGGCGGCTTCACCGACCTGATGATCAGCATCGACGTGCGGCTCGGCCGCTCGGAACCGGTGCGCAGCCCGGGGATCGTCGAAGGGCGGATCACCGAGGCCGGGCCGCGGCTGGTCAAGGGCAGCCGGGAGTGGTTCGTGGCGCTGGCGCTGACCGAGCCGTGGCTGGTCGGCAAGGACGACTATCCCCGGCCACCGTCCAACCGGGAGATCTACGACCGGGTCATGGAATGGCACGGCTACGCGTGGAACCTGCAACGCTCCCAACGGGTCGACGACGCCATCCGGACCATCTCGGCGATCGCCTTCGGCCTGCGCGACGATCCCTTCGTGGCGCCACGCGACGGCCGGCTGGTGAACGCCCGGTTCGCCGTGGCCCGCCGGGCCGCGGAGATGCGCCTGGTCACGGTGAACGACCTGGAGGAGGTCGAACGCCATGCCCGGGAACGTAAACGCGCCACTCAGGACGGCTGAGTCGGCGCGTCCATCACCGGCATCGGGAACCCGTACGGCGGAGTGTCCATTGCGGACATCAGCCGGCGTCGGCGCCTGATCATCAGGACCACCAGGGCGATCGCGATCACCGCGATCAAGGCGCAGCCGAGTCCGATGTAGAGCAGGGGTCTGCTGCTGCTGGATGCCTTGCCGCCCTTGTCGCCTGCCTGCTTCAGGTACTCGGCGGCCTGGATGTGCGTCGGGGACCCCGCGACGGTCGCGTCGAAGTAGTCCACGGCGGCGTTGTAGTCACCGGCGAAGTACCGGTCGAGGCCGGTCCGGTAGTTTCGGTCGTGCGGGCCTTGCTTGGCCTCGATGCCCTTCCCGGCCAGCAGTGTGGCCAATGTGGACGCCGCGGTGGCGAAGTTGAACGACTGCGTCTCGCCCGGCGCGCCCTGGCTGATCAGACCGGTGACCCGGCCCTGCATGTCCACCAGCGGGCCGCCGCTCATACCGTGCGTGGCCGCGGCGCTGAACTCGTAGAACGGCTTCTCCTGCAACGTCCGGTGCGCGGAGATCTGGCCGTTCTTGTTGCTGGGCTCCAGTTTCGGGTCGGCGGTCGATCCGGGGTAGCCGATCGCCAGCACCGGTGTGCCGACCGGTGCGTCGTCTGTGCGCAATGCCAACGACGGCAACCGGTCTCGCGGGATCTTGAGCACCGCGACATCGCCGTCCTCGGGCGCCACCAGGTCGATGACCGTGGCGGGAGCGGCGTCGCGCTTGCCGCCCGGGACCATCCGCTCGACCTGGATCAGCCGGTCCACCGGCCGGTCCGGCCCGGTGCCCTCGGCCACCCCCCGGTCGGTCATGGCCTGCTTGGCCTTGGCGGGGTCGCCGATCCGGCCGGGCTTGGCCAGCACACCCAAGGCCGCGG
>CBIMJO010001272.1:0-3612 GCA_966244135.1 uncultured Actinocrispum sp.
CGCGAAAACCTGCGGCAGCGAGTTCGCGTTGTTTATCACTCCGAGATCTTTCGCGCGGTCGGACGCCGACGGCAGCACGTGGGTCAGAAGCGCGAGCGCGACCGCCCAGTAGAGCCCGAAACCGGCGCCGAGCAACGGCGCCGCGATCACGCTGGCCACCCACGTCTGCGAGACGACGAGGGCGACGGCGGCGACGGCCATCAGCCCGGAAGCCACCAGTACGTACGGTTTCCGGCGGCCGGACCTGTCCGAGAGGATGCCGCCCAGGATCGCGCCCGCGATCAGCGCGATGCCGTAGAACGCCATCAGGATCAGCAGCGAACCCTCCGGGTCCGGCAGGTGCACCGCGTCCTTGAGGAAGAACAACAGGTAGAACGTGCCGAACGCGTTGCCCAGCTGGATCAGGAAGTGACAGCCCCAGGCCCACGCGAAGTCCGGGTGCTCCCGGGGCGACACCCAGAGCTCGATCTTGGTCCGCGGCTTGAGTTCCTTCGGCAGGACCGCGTCCGGAGTGAACAGCACGAACACCGCCGCGCCCAGCAGGACGACCACCGCTGAAGCGAAGTATCCGCCGGACAACGACGTCACCAGTTCGGTGACCAGCAGCGTGCCGAGCACGGTGCCGAACATCTGGCTGATGCCGATGAACCCACCCGTCTGGGCGCGCTGGTCGACCGGGACCCGGTCGGGCACCGCGGAGATCAGCGTGGCGATCATGCCGTTGAGCCCGGCGGAGACGAGGCACCAGCCGAGCACCATCACGACCACGTTCGGCGCGGTGGCGAGCACCGCAAGGCCAAGCGCCCCAACAACTGCGCCCGCGACGGTCCACGGGTGCCGCCGGCCGAACCGGGACGTGGTGCGGTCGGACAGCAAGCCCACCAACGGGTTCACCACCAGCGCGACCGCTCCGCCCGCGCCGGTCACGATCCCGAACACGAGCTCTTTGTCCGTGCTGGCAAGCAGTTCCGCCTGCCGCGGCAGCAGAACCTGGATGGGCGCGTAGATCGCCAGCCACATTCCCAGGTTCGCCAGGAACAGCAACGACACCCAGCCGGCGCGAACCCTCGCGACCGGCTCCGACAACGCCGTCGTCACCGTGCACCTCCGAGCAGATCCCGGTACCAGTAAAAGGAATCCTTGGGCGTCCTGGTCAGTGTCCCGTAGTCGACGTGGACCAGGCCGAAGCGGGGCTGATATCCCTTGGACCACTCGAAGTTGTCCAGCAGCGACCACACGAAGTAGCCGCGGACATCCGAGCCCTCGTCGAGCGCTTGTCCCAGTGCCGCAAGGTGATCCTGCAGGTACTGGATGCGCTCCTTGTCGTGCACGCCGTCGAAGCTGCAGCCGCTTTCGGTGATGTACACCGGCGGCAGCTTGTCCTCGTAGCGTGTTCGGAGCTGGCCGAGGAACTCACGCAGACCGTCGGGCACGACCGGGGAACCGTTGGTGGTCAACGGATATCCCTCGATCGCGCGCAGCTCGAACGGCAGTGGGTTGCCTTCACCGGGCGCCGCGCAGCCCTGCGGCTCGTAGTAGTTCACTCCGTAGAAGTCGAGCGGTGCCGCGATCGCGGCGAGATCGCCGGCGAAGTCGTCCGGCAGGTACTGGATCACCTGCTCGGGGTAGCGGCCCAGCAGCATCGGGTCCGTGTACATCCAGTTCGCCACCGCGCCAAGGTGTTCGGCCGCTTCGAGGTCCGCGGCGCTTTGCGTGGCCGGCCAGATCGGGCTGTGGTTGTTCGCGCTGCCAATGCTTTTCGCGTTCACCGAGCGCAGGGCGCTGACCGCCAGGCCGTGCGCGAGGTTCTGGAAGTGCGCGGCCGGCATCGCGTCGAACAGCAGTGCCTTGCCCGGCGCGTACTCGCCGAGCGCGTAGCCGTAGAGGGTCTCCACGACCGGCTCGTTCAACGGGATCCAGTGCTCGACCCGGTCGGCCAGCCGCTCGCCGACGATGGCCGCGTACTCGGCGAAGCGGTACGCGGTGTCCCTCGACAACCACCCGCCCGCGTCTTCAAGATCTTGTGGAGTGTCCCAGTGGTAGAGGGTGACGACGGGTCGGATCCCCGCTTCACACAACGCGTCCACCAGGGAGTCGTAGAACCCCAGCCCCTCGGCGTTGACCGGACCCGACCCGGACGGCTGGACCCGGGGCCACGCCACCGAGAACCGGTAGCCGCCGACCCCGAGCTCGGACATCAGCGCGATGTCCTCGGCGTACCGGTGGTAGTGGTCGCAGGCGACGTCGGCGTTCTCACCCATGTGGATCTTGCCCGGGGTCGCGCAGAACGTGTCCCACACGGACACGCCGCGGCCACCCTCCCGGGTGGCACCCTCGATCTGGAACGCGGACGTGGACACACCCCACAGGAAGTCGTCCGGGAACCCACGCATCCAGTCACCTCCGACAGAATGTGAAATTGATTCGCATACTAGATGCGATGTCGCTCACACGCCAGCAGCGATTTCACGGCAAGATAGGTCCTGAGCAGAGGAGACAGATCGTGGGCAGTCCGACACCCTTGCGGCGCAAGCCGGTCCAGCAGCGCAGCACCAAACGCGTCGAGCAGATGCTCGAGGCGTGCGCGGCGCTGATCGAGGAGGTCGGCTACGACGGCGTGACGACGACACTGATCGCCGAGCGCGCGGGCGTCGCGGTCGGCTCCCTCTACCAGTTCTTCCCGGACAAGCGGGCGGTCGTGCGCGAGCTGACCCGGCGGAACATGGATCGGTTCCTCCGCCTGGTCAGCGAGAGATACGAGACCACCCCGGTCGAGCACTGGTGGGACGCCGTCGACCTGGCGATCGACACCTACGTGGACATGCACCGGACCGTGCCGGGGTTCGCCAAGCTGCACTTCGGCGACGTCGTGGACCTCGAGCTGCTGGACGACGGCGAGGGAAAGCACAACAACGAGGTCGTGGCCGAGCAGCTGACCGAGATCGTGGCCCAGAAGGCCGGCCTGCCGGTCGAGGACCTGCGCCTGCCGATCACCATCGCCGTGGAAGCCACCGACGGCATCCACAAACTCGCCTTCCGCCGCCACCCCCAGGGCGACCAGGAGATCATCGACGAGGGCAAGTACCTGCTGCGCCAGTACCTCTCGTCGAAACTCGACGGCTAGCCGACCGCCGCGGCCCCACCGACGTGGCCACGGCCCCAGCCGTCGCCATTCGGAGCGGGAGCCACCGATCGTCGGCCCACAGTCACAACCAAGACCCGCGACCTGCGATCCCACACCCAACCGCGCACGAATGAGCCGGTCGCCCTTAGTCCCCACCCTCGATGGTTTGTGGCGATCGTCGCAACGCTGCTGCTAGTTGGTGGTGTTCTCGTTGGTGACGCGTTCACCAGGCACAAGTAGGCGGCACGCGCCTCCACCTGACGCTTGCCACGCCAGGCAAGCGCCGCCCCATGCGGAGCCCGATCCCGATCCCGTTTGACCATCACAACCCTGAACACCTCAGGTGTTGCAACGACCTCCCAAACCGAAGTTCCCTGGGGGCGACCCCGATGCCAGTCTATCGAGATAGCACGGCTGACCAGGGGTTTTGGCGTGCGAACGGCCCATTCGCACGGAGTTCCCTCGAACGGGCGATCCTGGAATGCGTC
>CBIMJO010001273.1:0-3607 GCA_966244135.1 uncultured Actinocrispum sp.
CACTTGGGCTTCTGTCACCTCAGCGGGGTTCCGTCAGACATATGGACACTATCCGAATTACACACGCTCGATCTTGCCCACAATGAACTCTCCTCGCTGCCGCCCGAAGTCGGAGATCTGCAGAATCTGACCAGTCTGCGCCTTCCAGCCAACAGGCTCACCGAGCTTCCTGCCAGCGTGGGAAGATTGTCGAAGTTGTACTCGGTGCCGCTGGACGGCAATCCTCTTCCGCCCGAACTGCTGGCGGCCGCAGAGGGTGGCACCGCGGAACTACTCAAATACCTCAATGCCGTCGCCGCCGAGGGTGTCGAGGTCACCGAGGCGAAGCTGGTTCTGGTCGGCGAAGGTGCGGTCGGAAAGAGTTCGTTGCTGTCGGCTTTCCTGGACGAGCCGTTCATCGAAGACCGCGACACCACGCACGGGATCGAGATCAAGAAGCTCGATGTCCGCCACGACAGCGCCGACATCACCTTGAACTGCTGGGATTTCGGCGGCCAGCCCCTCTACCGGCCCACCCACCAGCTCTTCTTCACCAAGCCCGCGGTCTACCTCGTCGTGTGGAAACCCCGCGAAGGGCCGGAACTCGGCCTGGTCGAGTACTGGATCTCCCTCATCAAAGACCGCGCAGGCGCTGGAGCCCGCGTGCACGTGGTCGCGACCCACGGTGGACCCGGACAGCGATCGGCCTACCTCGACCAGTCCAGGCTACTGGCGAGGTTCGGGGAGATGATCGTCGGCTTCCACCACATCGACAGCAAGACCGGCGACGGCGTCAAAGACCTGAAGCAAGCAATAGCGGCCACCGCCCACGGGTTGGAGCACGTCAGCCGCTCGTACCCTCGCTCCTGGTACGAAGTCCTCGCCGAACTGTCCGAGTCACGCGAAACCCACCTGCGCTACGACCAGTTCCAGGAGATCGCAGGCAAACACGGGCTGACAGCCGAGTCGGCGCGGTCCCTCGCCCGCAACGCCCACGCGCTCGGCCAGTTGATCTACTACGACGACGATCCCGCCCTGCAGGATCTGGTTGTGCTCAAGGCGGATTGGCTGAGTGTGGCGATTGGGTTCGTGCTCGATGATCCCGCCATCCAGCAGTACGGCGGGCTCCTGCCGCACCGGTACCTCCCGGAGGTGTGGGACAACCCCATCCGCAAGCCCCGCCAACGGTATTCGCACGCGTTGCAGCAGATGTTCCTGCGCCTCATGGAACGGTTCGACCTCAGCTACCGCGCCCCGGACCTCACCCCCGACGAGCCGCTGAGCCTGGTCGCCCAGCTCCTTCCCGGCGACCCGCCACCAACGCTGGCCCAGGAATGGGATACCCGCCAAAGCGCCGAGGAGGCCATCCAGATCTGCCAGTTCGTCGAGCAGGACACCGGCAAAGCGGCCGATCCGCCGCCCGGCCTGATGGCCCGGCTGATCGTCCTCTTCCACAGGCATTCCCTGGGACGCAACGACATCAACCACTCCGTCCACTGGCAGAACGGCCTCGTCCTCGAGGACCGCTATGGTGCCCGCGCCCTCCTGCGAACCGACGACACCGATCTCACGGTACACGTCAAGGGAGTCAACCCGAACGCGTTCCTCAACCACCTGGTCCGCGAGATCCAGACGTATGTCGAGAACTTCTGGAAAGGCCGTCGCACCCGAGTTCTTGTGCCGTGCCCCAAAGACTGCGGCATCACGGGTGTCATGCGTGGACAGTTCGATTTGGACACGGTCTACCGCCGGCTCAACGCGGGCAAGGCCACCGCGGAGTGCCGGGGCCCGATGTGCGGTCACGATGTGGGGATCGCGGGCATCATCGGCACGCAACGGGAGCAGCAGGCCGGGAACGTCATCGACGAGGCGATGTCCGGCACGTTCGCGAGAGAGATCGCGCCGCTGCTGCAAGCCCACACCACCGAGATCATCCGGCAGCTCAACGACGGCCTTCTGGGTATGCACGCGCATCTCGACGACGAGGGCAGCAGGCTGTTCAGCCGGATCGAAGATCGCCTGGACATCCTGATGCGCGCGCATGACGACGAGGCCAACGACGGTCCCCGCCTGTTCAGCATGGACAAGGTCCGCAAGCTCAGCCTCATCACCTACCGCATGCGCCTGACCCTGTGGTGCGAGCACTCCAAGATCCCGGTCCATCTACTGGAATCCGGCAAGCCCAACGCGGGTGTGTACACAGTGGACGTGCCCAGGGACTGGTGGGTCAAGGCGGCGCCGCTGGTCCGGACCACGAGCACGCTGCTGAAGGCGTTCCTGCCGATCGGCCTGCCGGTGATCAAGGCCGAGCTCAACGACGACCAGTGGAAAGGCGTCGAGGAGCAGCTGACGGTCATCAAGGAGTCCCTCGGCGCCGCAGCCACCCTCGGCGCCGATGCGGAGGCCACGAGCACCTTCGAGCCGAGAGCAGCCGAAGGCGGCCTGCTGCGGATGCTGCACGCCACCCTGCGACAACAGGACATCACCTACGCCGACCTGCGCAAAGTCCGCGCCGGCCAGCGGATTCTGTGGGTCCACCCGCGGTTCGAGCACATCTACAACCCCGAACCGCCGCGCATCCCCACCAGCTAGCCGAGCAGCTCCAGGCCGACCTCGAGGGCCGCGTCGAGGCGTTCCTTCTCCGACGCCCCGGTGTCGTGCAGGGCGAACATGCTGAAGTTCATCACCATCAGCGACATCCGGGCCTTGAGCTGCACGGTCAGCGGGGCGTCCTTGTCCACCAGGAAGTCCACCAGCTCCTGCATCCGCTCCCGGCCCTTGTGGCCCGCGGCGAGCTCGCGGAGGGTGTGCTGGCTGTCCTGCATCAGGCGCATCAGGCGGAACGCCTGCCCGTCGCTGACGCCCTCCGCGTAGAGCCGCAGCAGCTCACGGCGGTTCTCGGGGGTCGGTTCGCGCTCGGCGGCCCAGTCGACCAGCCGGTTGATCCCGGCGAAGGCTGCCTCGAAGAGACTGGTGACGATCTCTTCCTTGGTCTTGAAGTGGTAGTACAGCGCCGCTTTGGTCACGTCCAGCCGTTCGGCGATCTCGCGCAGCGACGTCTTGTCGTACCCCTGCTCGGCGAACAGCTCCAGGGCCACTTCCTGGATCCGCGAGCGGGTGTCGGACCGAGTGTTCATCGCCACATCTCCTACTTACTTGACGACCGGCTAGCTAACAGCTTACCGTACGGCTAGCAAGTTGAACTAGCCGGACGGCAAGCAAGGACCAGACCCTCTGGGGAGAGTATCCAATGACCAGCACTGAGCCGATCAACAAACGCAAGCAGTACACAGTCTTCGCCGGCCTGATGATCGGCATGCTGCTGGCGATGCTCGACAACATGATCGTCGGCACCGCCATGCCCACCATCGTCGGTGACCTGGGCGGGCTCGACCACTTCTCGTGGGTGATCACCGCCTACACCCTGGCGTCCGCGGTCTCCACGCCGATCTGGGGCAAGCTGTCCGACCTCTACGGCCGCAAGAACATGATGATGGCGTCCATCGTCGCCTTCCTGGCCGCGTCCGCGCTGGCCGGCACCGCGCACTCGATGACCGAGCTGATCGCCTACCGCGGCCTGCAGGGCCTGGGCTCCGGCGGTCTGATGGTCGGCGCGATGGCGATCATG
>CBIMJO010001274.1:0-3606 GCA_966244135.1 uncultured Actinocrispum sp.
CTGGTGGTCACCGTCGGCGGCACCGGGGTGCTGCCGCGCGACGTGACGCCGGACGCCACTCAGGGTGTGCTCGACCGCCCGATCCCGGGCATCGCCGAAGCGCTGCGCTCCTCCGGTCTGGCCGCCGGTGCCGTGGACGCGGGCATCTCCCGCGGGCTGGTCGGCGTGTCGGGCAGCACCCTCGTGGTCAACCTCGCCGGTTCGCGGGCCGCGGTGCGCGACGGCATGGCCACCTTGTCCTCGCTGGTCCCGTATGTGATCGGGGAGCTGTCCGGGTGGGACGGGAACTGAGCGACGAGCAGCGCCGCCGCCTGGACGAAGTCTTCGGCGACGTACTGCCCGAGACGACCAAGGACGAACGCGAACCAGACCCCGAACCCGAGGACTGGTACGAACGGAACAAGCCGCCCCACCACGGCCAGCGCTAGGCCGTGTCGAAGCCCCCGGCCGCGACAGCCGGGCCGGAAGCGGCCCTGGCGCCCCGTCGGGGCGCCCAAAAGACGGCCAGTATTCGCGGCGTCCCGGCGGCGACGGCAGGAACCACTCCGCGGAAGCCCGATTTCGGCCTCCGGCCGAGGACCGGGGTTCGATACCCGGCCTAGACGGCCAGGGGGAGGCGGACCTCGAAGCGGCATCCGGGGCCGTGGTTGTGCGCGGTGATCCGGCCCCGGTGCGCCTCGACCAGGCCTTTCGCGATGGCGAGGCCTAGGCCCGCGCCGACGGGCTCGTCCCCGCGCGGCGCTGGTGTCCGGGCGGAGCTGCCCCGGAACGCCACCTCGAAGACCCGGGGAAGCTCCTGCTCGGGGATACCGCCGCAGCCGTCGTCAACGGCCAGCACGGCGTTCCCGCCCTCCACGCCCAGCTGCACGGCCACGGTGCCGTCCGGGGGTGTGTGCCGGATCGCGTTGGACACGAGGTTGCGCACGACCCTTGCCAGTTCTGGGTCGCTACCGAGCACGATCGGCCACGCCTCGGCCATGGCCACCAGCCGTACCTTCTTACGCTCGGCGACCGGCGTCTGGCCTGCGAGAGCGTCGCTGACCACGTCCTGCAGCGGCACCGCGGACAGCGTCAGTTCCAACGCGCCTGCTGTGATCCGGGACAGCTCGAACAGGTCGTCGACCATTCCGGACAGCCGACGGGTCTCGCCGCCGATCCGGTTGGCATAGCCGGCGACCTCACGGGGCTCGAACACCACGCCATCAGCCAACGCCTCAGCCATCGCACGGATGCCCGCAAGTGGTGTCCGCAGGTCATGGCTGATCCACGCGACCAGCTCCCGCCTGGACGCCTCAGCGGCGCGTTCCCGGTCGCGGGCCTCGCGCTCCCATACGCTGCGGCGGGCGATCATGCGTCCGAGCATCACCGCGGTCGGCACGGTGAAGAGCATGACCATCAGGCAGACCAGCAGCATCGTGGTCAGCGTGGCGTTGAACATGAACCCGCTGACGCCCAGCACCCCGACCATGACCGCCGCGATGGGCGTCAGCACCAGCACGGTCAGGTTGGTCACGAGGCGGCGGTTGCGCAGCAGGTAGAGCAGCAGCACGCCGAGCGCGGTCACCGGCACGGTCAGGGCGAACGCGACCGGCAGGATGTGCAGCAGGTGCTGCAGCATCGTGCTCATCGGCTCAGCCGGTGAAACGACATCAGGCGCGGTCATATCGGTACCCCACACCCCACACGGTGGCGATCCGGGCCGGTTTGGCCGGTACCGCCTCGATCTTCTCGCGCAACCGTCGCACGTGGACGGTCACAGTGGACTGGTCGCCGAAGTCCCAGCCCCACACCTTCTCCAGCAGGTCGGTCCGGGAGTAGGCGGTGCCCGCGTTGGTCATCAGGAACAGCAGCAGGTCGAACTCCCGCGTGGTCAGCGCCAGGTCCTCGCCGCGCAGCGTGGCCTTGCGCGCGCTGGGGTCGACCGACAGGTCACCGTCCTGCACCAGCCGGATGGGAGACGCGACCGGCACCGCGCGGGCCCGGCGCAGCACGGACGAGACCCGGAGGGCCAGCTCACGGGGGCTGAACGGCTTGGTGACGTAGTCGTCCGCACCGAGCTGCAGGCCCGCGATCCGGTTCTCCTCCTCACCCAACGCGGTCAACATGACCACTGGGACGGCGCTGTGCTGCCGGATCCGCCGGCACACCTCCAGGCCGTCGATGCCGGGCAGCATCAGGTCCAGCACGATCAGGTCCGGCTCCGCGCGGGCGACCAGCGACAGGGCGAGCTCGCCGTCCCCGGCCACGGTCACCTCGTGCCCGGCCAGCTCCAGGTAGCGGCGCACGACGTCGCGGACCGTCTCGTCGTCGTCCACCACCAGCACACGTCCGTGTTCGCTCATCGCCTCACCAGTTCGTCAGCAGCAAGTGGTTCACCATAAGCGCGGTGGCCGCCTGACCAGCCAGCCACCACCGTGCCCTGGGCAGCACGCCGGCCGCGGGCACCAGCCAGACCGAGAACGGCAGCCAGATCCGTTCCACCTCGGACTTGGACAGCCCGGACACATCCGCGAGCACGATGACCACGACAGCGGCAGCCACCAGCGGCACCCGCCAGGCGCGCGGCAGCCCGGCAGCCACCGCGGGCCCGACGGCCAGCGCCAGGCATGCCAGGTTCGCCCACACCCAGTACCAGTACGGCCGGTCGTTCGCGATGCCCTGGTAATACCGCTGGGTGACCAGGTGGTAGCCGGCCAGCCAGTCGAACCCCGCCCACGCGAACACTCCGGCCACAGCCACCGCCGCGAGCACGGCCAGCCCCAGAGTCCGCCAGCTCCGGGTCACCAAGCACACGGTCAACGCGACCACACCCAGTAAAGCAAGCCCGTACGACAAAAACGCGCCGAAGCCGAGCAGCAGCCCACCGGCCAGCGCCGACAACCTGATCCGCAACGCCAGCAGGGCAATGCCGGAAGCCGTCACACCGGCGAAAAGCCCGTCCGCGGACACGCCGATCCACACGGCGCCCGGGAACAGGGCGATGAACGGAAGCGTCGACCGCGCCAGCGACTCCTTGCCCAGCAACGAAACCGTCGCGGGAACGGCGATCGCGGTCAGCCCGCCGACGAGAATGCAGACGATCCCGGCCCAGCCGCCGCCGGACAGCCCGAGCCGGTCCAGCCAGACGAACACGAGGGTCGCGCCCGGCGGATGCCCGGAGACGTGTGTGGTCCAGGAATCCGGCTGGAAGTCGAGGATCCGCGAGGTGAACGTCCGCAGCATCACGCCGATGTCGGTAATCCCGGGCACCGCGCTCAGGTACTCGTCCTGGCTGGTGAGCTGTCCGGCGACGCCACGCTGCCAGCCGTCCACCATCGCCAGCGAGAAGATCCACAGCACACTCGTCGCGTACCCCAGCAGCAACGCGCGCCGCCATGACAGCCGTTGCGCAAGCTCCTGCCCCCAGGCAACGGCAGCCACGGCAAGCATGACGGCGAACGGCGTGCCTGGGCCAACATGTGGCAGCCACTGTGCGAGTACCGGCCACTCGCCGAACGTCGACGGCGCGCCCGGGAAGTGAGCGCTGCCGGACAGGCGGATGCCGAAGCCGAAGCCGACCCCGATCGCGGCCAGCAGCAGGGCCAGCGCGACCAGGTCGCCGCGGAT